>JANNUI010000603.1:0-2084 GCA_031395125.1 Chitinophagaceae bacterium
AAATTGCCGAACAGCCCCGACGACGAGGTGGTGATGACGATGCGGCCATAATTGCGCTCGCGCATGCCGTCCCACACCGCCTTGCAGCAATAGAAGGTGCCTGTGAGATGCACGTCGATCACCTTGGCAAAATCGGCGATCTCCATCTTGGAAAACGACTTGTCGCGCAAAATGCCGGCATTGGCGCAGAGCAGATCGACGCTGCCCCACTCACTCGTGGCGCGGGCGACCATCGCCTTGACCTGCTCGTAGTTCGAGACGTCGGCGCCGTCGGCTATCGCGCTGCCGCCGGCCTTGCGGATTTCCTCGACCACGGTTTCCGCCGGGGTCAGCGACCCGCCGGTGCCGTCGCGGGCTCCGCCGAAATCATTGACCACCACCTTCGCGCCGCGGCTCGCCAGTCCCAGCGCATGCGCCCGCCCCAGACCATTGCCCGCGCCGGTCACGATCGCGACGCGTCCGTCAAACCTGATTGTCATGTAGAATTCCCGAAGTTAAGGCCATTCTTCCATTCTCCCCTTGTGGGAGCCGAGACGAGCGAAGCTCGCTCTTAGGTGGCGCGGATGCAATCCGCGCCGGATGAGGGGTCTGTCGCCGCGGAGAGAGACCCCTCACCCGACTTCATCTCGCTTCGCTCGATTTCGCCACCCTCTCCCACAAGGGGAGAGGGTATGCAAGCCCGGCCATGACGGGGTGGCGTGTCACGCGAAATAGATCAAACCGATCCAGTCGGCCACCAGCGCCGGCTTCGTCTCACCCTCGATTTCGACGGATACATTGGTCTTCGACATCAATTCGGTCGGCCTGCGCAAAATCGCTTCCGTCAGTGTAAAACGGCCACGAACGCGCGAGCCGGCGCGGACCGGAGACAGAAAGCGCAATTTGTCAAAGCCGTAGTTGACGCCCATCGTGGTGCCCTCGATCACCGGCATGACCTCGTAGGACATGATGGACATCAGCGACATCGTCAGAAACCCGTGGGCCACGGTGTTGCCGAACGCGGTTTCGCGTTTGGCGCGCTCGGGATCGACATGGATGAACTGGTGATCCTCGATCACGTCGGCATAGACGTTGATCCTGTTCTGATCGACCAGATGCCATGACGACACTCCGACTTCGTGGCCGACCATTTTGAGATAGGCATCCAGCGGGATCGGCGGCTTCTTCCAGACTTCATTCATTCGTCAATTCTCCGATGCGGCCGAGCGCACCTTTTGCAGTTCCGGAAAGTCCTCTTCGCGGAATTCGTCGCCGCGCAACGGGTCGCCGCGATCATTGTCGTGCTCCAGCCGGCGCAGCTGCACGCGGCGGATTTTTCCCGAAATCGTCTTCGGCAGTTCCGTCACCAGTTCGATCCGGCGGATACGTTTGAACGGCGCCAGCCGCCGGTGCAAGTGCAGAAAGATCGACAGCGCGGTTTCCGCCGATCGCTCCTGGCCCGACACCAGCAGCACATAGGCTTTAGGGATTGCGAGCCGGATCGGATCGGGGCTCGGAACCACGGCGGCTTCCGCCACCGCTTCATGCTCCAGCAGGATGCTTTCGAGCTCGAACGGGCTGATCCGGTAATCCGATGATTTAAAGACGTCGTCGGAACGGCCGACAAAGGTGAGATAGCCCTCATCATCGGCAAACACCACGTCGCCGCTGCGATAGAGATCGCCATCAGCGCCCGAGAGCTTGCCGTCGTCGCCCTGATAGCCCTGCATCAAACCAGCGGGCCTGTCGGTGCCGAGCACCAGTGTCACCTCGCCCTCTTTCGTCACGTGCCCGTCGATATCCGTGATCTGCACGCGATAGCCGGGCAATGGCCGCCCCATCGATCCGACTTTTACTTTCTGCCCCGGCGAATTGCCGGCCAGCGCCGTGGTTTCGGTCTGGCCGTAGCCATCGCGGATGGTCAGTCCCCACGCCGTACGCACCTGATCGATCACTTCGGGGTTGAGCGGCTCGCCGGCGCCGCAGACTTCGCTCAGCGACACCTTGAAGGTGTCGAGCTTCTCCTGAATGAACAGCCGCCACACCGTCGGCGGCGCACACAGCGTGGAGACGTCGTGCTCTCGAAGCACCGCGAGCGTGCGCTC
>JANNUI010000615.1:0-13176 GCA_031395125.1 Chitinophagaceae bacterium
TATATGAAACGGGAATTCTTACTCTCTGCGTTGCTGGCTTTGTTTCTTTTTGCCTGCCTGTCATGCAAAAAATCAGATATTGCCTCCGGCATTCCTTCCTGCATCCGCCAGCAAATAAAAACAGAATTAAATAATCCCAATTCAGCCATCGGCGCTGTGAATGAATATTTATTTCAGAACAGAACAGTATATGGATTTGACGAAGGTTTGATTGCAGACGGGCAGATGGAAATAAAAGATGAGTCTTGTAAAATACTCTGCCGTGTGGGAGGGTTTGGCGGCCCTGCAATAAACATGTGTAACGGAGATAATTTTTTTCAAACGGCTGTGCTGAAAAGAAATATCTGGACAAGAAAATAATTCCTGCTTATTTCTTTTTATCTGCTGAATCCCTTCTTCCCCGCTGCATCATCTTTTGCATGAACGAATCAAACTTGGGCTGCTGTTCTGCGGTAAAGAGTTTTCTCACCTTGCGGAAGTGTTGAAAAGTAACTTTGTCCAATGCTGCCTGGTTTTCACCTACCCGGAGACTGCGGAGATTGATGAGGCTGTCAGTTGCTGTACTGTCTTTTGTAAGGGCAAAGAAAGCTGATTTGGCAGCCCTTACCGAATCAAACAAAGGTTTTACAGATTTCATGTGTTCTTCCTTCATCTGCTTATAGTCTTGCTGTTGCTGTTCGGTCATCCCCAGCTCCTTCACCATCATTTCAAATGGCTCTCTCCGGCCCTGTCTTTTGTCGCCTTTTTTGTTTTTTGCGGTCAGCATAAAAGCAACAAGAGCAATATTGCTCAGCAGCAGCACGACAACTGCAATGGTCAGTATCTTAGGATTCTTCATGGTTATTTGTCCTCGTTTAGATCATAAATGCTGCTTACATCATTCAGGTTGTATTCCGCAGCGATGGACTGAAGCGTTTCACTTTCGTTAACAGATGAAAGAGCTTCCCCCGAACTGTTTTTTGTAAAGATCACGGCTGCATTTAACAGTAAAACAACAGCCAGGGCTGCTAATGCATATACAGGTCTCAGGACTCTGCCGGGTTTGCGATCTGCAGGAAGGAGTTCCTTCTCCATCCTGGCCATCAGCCGGGAGTAAAAGAAATCAGGTGCAGTGGCTTTTTTCAAACCATCAAGGCTGCTGAGGATCTCTTCCGTAATCTTGTTTTTGTCAGTATTCATAAACACCATTTTTGACGTGAATAGCAGGTAAAACCTTCGTGAGCCCCGGCCCTAGTCGTCTTTCTCCAGCATTTTTTTCAGGTTTTGTTTGGCCCGGTGCATCAGCGATTCCACAGCTGGTAATGAGGTCTTCATTACTTCGCTAACCTCATGGTAACTAAGGTCTTCCAGTTTATGCAGGGTAAAGGCCGTTTTCTGGTTTTCGGGCAGCCGGCTGATGGCTTTGAAGAGTTTAGCCGCATTTTCCTTCCTGTCGAGGGCCACCCCGGGGTGATTAAAATCGGGTATTTCATACACCGGCTCATTATTGTCACCAAAAAGACGCTGCAGCAACCCGAACCGTTTTTTGCTCTTCCGGCTCCGCAGCAGGTCAAGGGCCCTGGTGGTGGCGATCCGGTACAGCCAGGTGGTAAGTTTGGATTCTCCTTTGAAACTGTGTATAGAGCGATAGACCTGTATAAAAACCTCCTGTGCCACATCTTCTGCATCTTCGGCATTTTGCACAATGCCCAGCGCAGTATTATACACTCTGTCCTGGCAGGTGTCTACCAGGTATTTAAAAGCAGCTTCATTTCCGTTTCGAAGTCCCTGTATCAGTTCCTGCTCGTTCAATGCTTTAAATCCGGGTTTTTGAACCTGTAACTTACGAAAACATGCTGTGTTTCCTATATTTGCAACCCGCCGCAAAATTCCGGAGGCGAATGGTACCATAGTTCTCCCGATAGCTACCGGGAGGATAGAATACCTGCCTGCCGGCAGGCAGGGAAGTTTCCTAAACTTTTGATACAGGTTCGGGAAAAATAAAAAGATGAAAACAGTTTATGCAATTTTGAGTGAGGTAAATAAAGACATTTATGTAGGCATTTGTGAAGATGCGGACAAAAGATTGAAAGAGCATAATGCCGGTAAAAGCAAGTATACAAAAGGCCTGAGACCCTGGAAAAACCTCTACAGGGAAATTCAGCCAGACTGGAAAACGGCAAGAAACAGAGAAAAATATTTAAAATCAGGAGTTGGAAAAGAGTTCCTGAAATCACTGGTCCCGTAGTTCAATGGATAGAATAGAAGTTTCCTAAACTTTTGATACAGGTTCGATTCCTGTCGGGACTACCACACCGGAATTAGGAGAAGGATGGCAAAGCTGTTCTTCTCCTTTCTTTTTATATATGCTTGAAAATGAATATTTAAGTGGCTTTCAATTAGTTAAACTGAGCTATTTATTTGACTCTAAATCAAAGACCGTAAGTAAATATTCGTTTGATAATTGCTCAATAATTGTTAACCTTGTATTTAGCCGATACCCTCTGATACTTCGTACCTTTGCACTCCACAAATAATCCTTATGGCCAAAGACACAAAAAAGCAAAAGCCAAAAAACTTTGATAAGGAGTACGAGAAAGTCATGAAAGGCTTCAAAAACACCCCTTTACAAGGCAATCTGCAGCAATGGACAGCGCCTGGTGATTTCTTTGTCAAATTCTCTATGTACAAGGAATCCTCTTCGGGTGCCACATCTTCTAACACAACATTTGTAAGCCAGTAATTACATGCCAAATTGGAAAGAGGTACTTGAAGAAATTCAAGAGGAAAATAGAAACGGCAACAAAGCTGCTCTCGATTCAGTCAGGCGAAAATACTTAGCTAAAATCAGCGAAAAGACAGGTCGAAATGTAATCGCTTATTATTCTGGTTGGCTGCAAGGTAGAAATCCTGCCGATGCCATGGTTAATGATAAGGATAAGAATGCATTTATGGTCAGCATTCATAAGCTTGACCGATCAAAAGGGCTTGATCTAATACTACATACTCCTGGTGGTGATCTTGCAGCTACTGAAAGCATTGTTGATTATCTCCACTTGATGTTCGGCAAAGATATTCGAGCTATTATTCCTCAAATATCAATGTCAGCTGGTACTCTTATAGCATTATCTTGTAAGGAAATAATGATGGGGAATCAGTCTAATATGGGCCCAATTGATCCTCAAATGGGCGGCGTTGCTTGTCAAGCAGTCCTTGACGAGTTTGAGCAAGCAAAGAAGGATATAAGAGCTAATCCAAGTTCAGCACCCTTGTGGCAAACAATAATATCAAAATATCATCCAACTTTATTGGGGGCTTGCCAACATGCTATTGATTGGTCTGAGAAGTTAGCCGAAGATTGGCTTGCAAGGAACATGTGTGGTGGCGATGGTGCAAAAGCCAAAAAGATTTTAAAGGAGTTTAGCGACCATAAAACTCAAAAATCCCACGCACGACATATTTCGAAAGCAAAGTGTTCAGATATTGGAGTTTCGATAATTGATATGGAGGCCAATAATGAATTACAAGATCACATTCTTACAACACATCATGCATTCATGCATACCTTCTCGAATTCAAGAGCATCGAAAATAGTAGAAAATCATTTGGGTGTCGCTTATATCGAAAACGAGGCTATGCAAATGACTATGCCCATTCAATTTCCAGCAGCCCCGAAGCAACCTTAATCAGAAATCAAATAACTCCTTTGGTGATATTTTCAGTGCCTTTACAATGGCAGCGATATGACTAATACTATAGCCTTCCCTATAACAGGACGGTTTAGAAAAAGACATTAAGTTGTTAATTCTAAACTGTCAGATTAAATACTAACTAATACAATGTATGCCAGGAATACGGCATACACAAAGCTTAGTGGGGAGACTCCGGGCAGAAAAAATCGAAAATCGTTTTGTTGAAATCGGAGCTGACAACATTAACAAACTCTCCGTAAAATGCCTCAACTAAACCTCCTCACCTTATCCTTATAATAATGAATATACCTTTCCTTCGCCTCATCGCTCAGAATAGAATCGCTGACCATGGCCACCACTTCATGCTGCCTGCTCAATAAATTATCAATGATCTGCTGTGCCCTTTTGGGTTGCAACCCGATCCGTTCAGCCAGTGTTTCAAAATCGGGTCTTCCAAAATATCCATTTGCAGTATAGAACTTACTTTCCATATCCTCTTTATATAAATCCAGGGCAGAATCACTTTCATTCGGTGTATGCAGCACGGTACACATCAGGTCGTACGCCCTGGACAAAGTATAATCCCCAAATTCAGATTGCACCAACGAAAAATTCTTTAAGTGGGCATCACCATTGGAAAACACATAATTGAAGACAACCACTTTAAAAAAATCCTCCAGCACCGGTGGATAAGCGGCTACCTTCTCTTTAATCAACCTTCCGATATCTTCATAAGTCCCGTCATACTTGTAATTATCTCCGTGACTCTTTTTTGTCTTGCCACTGATCTGTGCAAAATCTTCCTGCAGGTGTTTGCTCCCATCCGGCTTCACATCAAATCGCCGGGTGATATATGCCGGAGCATTATCCTTAAACCAGATCAAAGCATTTTCTGCAACCGGGATATTAAATAGCTGGCTGGCTATCTGCATCGTCAGGTGTTCATTCTCCGGTGCCTGGTCCTGCATAACAATTAAAGAAGTGGGGGGAATAGGTTTCAGTATAAACTGACCACCCTTTTCAGTTAATACCAATTCCTTCTTTTCCAGCCGCAAGGAGAATTTTAATTGCACCCCGGAGATAGAAAGTCTTTTTGTCTTTTCCTGGTATACCGGCAGGTTATCCGCCTTTGGCGTATCAAAGGACAGTACATGACTTACCTTCTTACCATCAAAAAGTTTTTTCCGGCAGGTAGCGCAGTAGCCTTCAATATTTTCCTTATAGCATCCGAAACATTTCATCTGTTATTTTTATTTTAGGCTATTGTCAGATGGAACTTCGTTTCATGATTCTTCTGTTAATTCTTTTACTGTTATAGCGCCGATAGTATCCTCACCTGCAGTTTTTATCAACCGGGTAAAATCATCCTCCTCATCAATCTTCAGTAACCGGCATTGTATTTCCTTATTGATTCCCTCCGCAAGCATCCCGTAAAAAAAAGGAAACAACTCCTTTGCTTCATACTGCTTTTGTGTTTTGGGAAAACTCAGGCTGATGGCAGGCATATCCGGGTTGGCAAAATATTCATCAACATAAGTAAACACATAAGTTGAAGGATCTCTCTTTTCTAAGCTCCCTGCCAGGATCCTGTTATTATATACACCTGCCTTCGCCATTAATTAACCTGTTTTATCTTCAATATCAGCTCCAGTCCCAATACTTCCGATAACTTTTTAAGGGTTTCAAAAGATGGATTACCATTCCCCTGCTCTATCAGATGAATAGTTTTGATTGTAACCTTGCTGAGTCCTGAAAGATCCTCTTGCCGGAGCTTCAGAAACTCCCGCCTTTTTTTAATTAACTCCCCAATTTCTTTTAGTTTCATATCGGAAATATATTACTGATTTCATACAAAAATAGACATTACTGAGAATAAAACATACAAATCGGAACTATATTACATATTTGATAATAATTTTTCATTTATAAGGCTATTGACCACCTTATATCGGTATTGTATTACCGATAAAGACAATATTTTAAGTCCTTGATTTAAAGATAATTAGGAACCTTCTTCCACCTTAATATCCTCGAAATACCGGTGTTGTACTGCAGTAATTCAATTTATATCCTGATATAATGCCGTATTAACAGCCATCAAATCTTCCCTCTCCGTCAGGAGTTCCGAAGCGGAGCGAATGGAAGGAGCGCAGCTCGCCGGGCTTGCCCACAGAAGCTTCAGCGAAGGAGGGGGTGAGGCCGTCTCGGGAAGAGACATTCAATTTTTCTACGAAAGCCTTCTCGTTGGAAAGAAAATCTTCAACCAATCCAACCCGAACACTTTGTAGCCTTCCCCGATAACAGGACGGTTTAGGATTAGACTTTAAGTATTTGTAATCAGAAATTCCCGATATTGCGCAAATCCCTGATAAAAAAAATTGAACTGAGGCCTGTCGGGACTACAAACCTTTTATACATTCAAATGAAATTCTATAACCTCCTCATAAAATACCGGCTCTGGGTTGGTCTTATACTGATTGCGCTTGGTATTTATGTCAACTATTCCGGCAGTTTCTGGCCTGCTTTTCCCCTGTATTTGGTTGGCGTCATCCTGGTGCTGGGCCATTTTTTCTTTGGCCCGCTGCGGCTGATCCAGACCTATATGGAAGAAGGCGATATGGAAGGCGCTGAAAAAGTGCTGGCTTCTATAAAGTTTCCCAACCTGTTGTATAAACCCATCCGTTCCGTTTATTACACACTCAAAGGAAATATTTCCATGATGAAACAGGACTTTGAAGGTGCAGAAAAGAGTATGAAGAAGGGGCTTGACCTCGGCATGCCCATGAAAGAAGCCGAAGGCGCCAGTATGCTGCAGATGGGAATGCTGATGATGCAGAAAAACGATCTGAAACAGGCGGAGAGCTATATCCGCCAGGCCATCCGCAAGGGATTACCCGATAAGGAAAATGAAGCAGCTGCCTACCTGCAGATGTGCAGCATCATGATGAACAAAAGAGAGTTCAGGGCATCAAAAGATTTTTTCAGGAAAGCAAAAGCATTAAGACCAACTACTCCGCAGATAGTAGATCAAATAAAACAAATAGAAAAATACATTTCCAGGATGCCTGGATGATCCCTAAAGAATTTAAAACTCCCCTTTAGGGGATGGGGGAAAAATACATTTCGAGGATGCCGGGATGATTCTTAGAGAATTTAAAAACTCCCCTTTAGGCCCGCCCGGACGATTCGGTCGGACGGGGGATAGGGGCAAATTATATATTCAGGATGTCTGGATAACAGGAAGAAATGGCGAAAATGTTAAAAAGCAGACTGGTTGCAGGTTAGTTTTTTTTATACTTGATCCCATTTACCAAACAATTCTTCCACTTTTTTATATCGGTATTGAAAAATAGTATCCAGCTTTCCCCGGACAAAAAGCCAGTTGGCCAGCCGGCCAATAAAACCCAGTGGATTTTTGTAGTATATGATATCTGTCATTTCCACGCCACCCGGTATCTCCTTAAAATAATGCTGGTGAATCCATAACTTATAAGGGCCAATCCGTTGCTCATCTATGAAATATTCCCTGTATTTGACCTGGGTTATTTCGGTCATCCAGTAAATGGAAATGCCTGAAAGCGGTTTCACTTTATACTCAATAATTTGCCCGGCATACATTTTATTCCCCTGGTGCCGGGAAATGATCCTGAAACCCATATTGGCCGGAGTAATAACCTGCAGGTTAGCGGGATCCGCAAAGAACTCCCAGGCCTTATCCGGAGAAACCGGGATCTTTTGTACTGTTTTGATGCAATGTGCCGCCATGCGGATTATTGGTTTAAATTCGTTTGAATAACCTTTTTGAGGCCGAAAAGTTCAGAAAACAGATGTCGTTCAACAAAGAAAAACTGGAAAAGAGATTTGCCGAAGAATATCAAAAGCTGAACGAACAGCAGCGGCTTGCCGTAGATACCATTGATGGACCGGTGATGGTTATTGCAGGGCCCGGCACCGGTAAGACACAGATCCTGGCCAGCCGTATCGGGAAAATATTATTGGAAACAGATGCCCATCCCCAAAATATACTTTGCCTTACTTATACCGACTCGGGTGCCGTAACTATGCGAAGGCGCCTGCAAAATCTTATCGGGTCCGATGCTTACAAGGTCAATATTCACACCTTTCATGCTTTTTGTAATGATGTGATACAGGAAAACCTGTGGTTGTTTGAAAAAACTGCGCTGGACCCGGTTTCTGATTTGGAAAAAGTCCAGTTCTTTAAAGAACTGATCGATTCGTTTCCAAAAAATCATCTGCTGAAACGATACAGGGGTGATGTTTATTTTGAAGTAAACAACCTGCAGTCATTATTCAGTACGATGAAACGGGAAGGCTGGACCCCGGATTTCATCAATCCAAAAATTGATGAGTACCTCGCAGACCTGCCCAACCGGGATGAATTTGTTTACAAAAGAAAATACAAAGAGTATAACGCTGGCGATTTAAAGAAAGATAAAATAGAGGAAGAAACGGCACGCATGGAAAAACTGCGGGCTGCGGTGGGTGAGTTTGACCGTTTTCAGCAGCTGATGCGGAAAAAGAACCGTTACGATTTTGATGACATGATCAACTGGGTCATCAAAGCTTTTGAAGAGAATAAGAACCTGCTGGCCAATTACCAGGAAAAATTTCAGTACATACTGGTGGATGAGTACCAGGATACCAGCGGCACGCAAAACAAACTGGTGGAGCTGCTGATAAGCTACTGGGACAAACCCAATGTATTTGTGGTAGGTGATGATGACCAGAGCATCTACCGCTTCCAGGGCGCCAATGTGGAGAACATGATGGACTTTGCGGGTAATTACAAAAAAGATCTGCTTACCATAGTGCTTACCCGCAATTATCGCTCCACGCAGCCGATACTGGATGTTTCCAAAACATTGATCAATCGCAACAATGAAAGGCTGGTGAAAAAGATCGACGGGCTGAACAAAGAATTGCTTTCCTGCAAAGACAGCCTGAGGGAATTAAAACATCTTCCCCAAATAAGAGAGTATGAAACCCAGCGGCAGGAGATGATTGGCATAGCGAAAGAAGTGCAGGACCTGGTGGCAAAGGGAGCAGATGCAGGAAAGATCGGGATCATTTACAAGGAAAATAAATATGGAGAGGAACTGGCGCAATATTTTAAACTGCTGAATGTTCCTGTGTACAGCAAACGCAATCTGAACGTGCTGGTGCTACCGGAGGCGCAGAAGATCATCCTTGTACTAAAGTATCTTGCCTCAGAGCATGACATCTCTTACAGTGGTGATGAAATGCTTTTCGAGATCTTACATTTTGACTGGTTTGGTATTCCACCGGTTGAGATCGCAAAGCTGAGTGTGGAAGCGGCCGATAAAAAATACAATGGTGAAAGGACCTCCATCCGGCAGTTGCTGGCGGAAAAAGCCAATATACCCGCTAAGGATCTGTTCAGCACCAGCATACAGGAGAGATTAAAAACTGTATCGCTTGTCCTGGAAAAACTGGTTGGCAATGTATCCAATCTTTCCTTGCGGCACCTGTTTGACAGTATAGTCCGGGAAGCCGGTGTACTCAGCTATATTATGCAAAGCCCGGATAAACACTGGCAACTGCAGGTACTGACCAATCTTTCCGATTTCGTAAAAGAAGAAACACACCGCAACCCATTGTTAAACCTGCAGGGATTTGTGAACTTGATTGAGATGATGGAGAAAGAGGACATTCCATTACCACTGGTACAGGTTAGCGGGAGTGATAAGGGAGTGAACCTGATGACCGCCCACGGCTCCAAGGGGCTGGAGTTTGCATATGTGTTTATGGCCGGTTGTAATTCTGCCTTCTGGGAAAAGAAACGAAAACCCGGCGGCGGCTATAAACTGCCTGATACCATCTTTTCATCCCGGCCGGCCGGGAGCGATGAAGAAGAACTACGCCGTTTATTTTATGTGGCACTGACAAGGGCGGAACAGCATTTGTATATTTCTTACAGCCAATTTAAAAATGACGGCAAGGAGCTGGAACCTTCGATGTTTATTGCTGAAATACTGGACCAGCATGCCTTGCCGGCCAAAAAAACAATGGTGGATGCAGAACTGATAGCAGCCTTTGCCGCATTAAGTTTTGGTGAGGCCCGGGCTCCGGAAATTGAAAAAACAGAGGAAGAATTCATCAGCCGGGTGCTGGAAAAGTTTGTTATGAATGTGACAGCACTGAATCAGTACCTGAAGTGCCCGCTGGAGTTTTATTTCAAGCAGATCGTCCGGATCCCCTACCCAAAAAACGAAGCAACCGAATTTGGTTCTGCCATACACTATGCACTGGAACGGTTGTTCAGGAAAATGCAGGATGGAAAGAAGGAACAATTTTCCCCAAAAGGAGAGTTTATTGCAGACTTTGAGTGGTATATGGAGAGGCACCGGGAAAGTTTTACTAAAGAACAGTTTGCCCGGCGAATGGAATATGGTCAGGAAGTGCTGGGCAACTATTACGACAAATACATCAGCAGTTTCAATAAAGTTGTGTCCATTGAAAGAAACATCCGCAATGTGGTGGTAAAAGCAGTGCCATTGAAAGGCAAGCTGGATAAGCTGGAGTTTGATGGCAAATCAGTAAACGTGGTAGATTACAAAAGCGGCGACCCGGATAAAGCCATCCCTCAAACCAAAGGCCCTTCTGAAAAAGAACCTGTTGGCGGTAACTATTGGCGGCAGGCTGTTTTTTATAAAATACTTGTTGATAATTATGCGCAAAAAGACTGGAAAGTGGTGAGTACGGAATTTGATTTTATTGAACCCGACAAAAAGAAAAATTACCGCAAAGAAAAAATCGTCATCACCCCGGCAGATATTACCACTGTAACACAGCAAATCACTTCCGCCTGGGAGAAAATACAGAACCGGGAATTTTATACCGGCTGCGGCAAAGAGGATTGTCACTGGTGCAATTTTGTAAAGACCAATAAACTGGCTGTGGCCTTACATGAACTGGAAGCGGAAGAAGAGAGCCAGGATTAACAGGATTTTGAAAGAATCTTGTGAAAGCCTTTGCAGGCTGTAATCTGAAACCAGTTAAGTTTGCATCTTACATGAATTACAGGAGTTTAATATCCGCTGTGGTAATTATTTCAATCACTACTATCAGCGTAGTCAGTGGTCCCGGCTGTGCCAACATTATCCCCCCCACCGGCGGGCCGAGGGATTCGCTGCCCCCCATCCTTGAGAAAGCCAACCCCGGTGATTCTGCCAGGAATTTTTCGGGTAACCGGATAACATTTTCTTTCAACGAATTCATCGAACTGCAGAACCCCCAGCAATACCTCGTGATGTCGCCGCTGCCCAAAACCTTTCCAACTGTTGAGTACCGGCTGAACACACTGACTGTAAAACTGAAAGACAGCCTGGAGGCCAACACCACCTACAGTCTCAACTTTGGTGAAGCCATTAAAGATTTTACAGAGGGAAATGTGCTGAAAAATTTCACGTATACCTTCTCCACTGGCAATTACATTGACTCGCTGGAATTGCAGGGGAAAGTGGTATTGGCCGAAAACGGAAAAACGGATACGACCCTGATCGTGATGTTGCATACCAGCGCAGATGATTCGGCGGTAGTAAAGGAAAGACCGAGGTACATTGCAAAACTGGATAGCAAAGGAAATTTTATTTTCAAAAACCTGCCACCCCGGACCTTTTATCTCTATGCCCTGAAAGATGATGGGGGCACCCGACGGTATTTTGACGATAAGCAACTGTTTGCCTTCGCAGACAAGCCCGTTGTGAGCAGTTTGAAAAAAGATACCATTACCCTGTATGCCTATACAGCCAAACCTGTTCCGTCAATCTCCACTATTTTATCTTCCGTAACCCTTGGTAACCGTAATAAACCAAAAAAAGAATCAGAGAACAGGTTAAGATACCAGACCAACCTGGCAGCCGGCCAGCAAGACCTGCTGGGAAATCTCACTATTTCTTTTGATGATGCCCTCCGGTCATTCGACTCGCTGAAGATCCGGCTTTATATGGATTCAGTGTTCACTCCCGCCAGCGGATACCGGTTCGAAAAAGACAGCAGCAACAGGATATTTACCCTTGTTCATCAATGGAAAGAGAATACCCCCTATTATCTTATTTTAGAAAAGGATTTTGCGGAAGACTCTGCCGGCAGAAAGCTGCTGAAAACAGATACCCTGGATTTCAAAACTAAAAAGCTGGCAGACTACGGTTCGCTGAAGATAAAACTGAAGAATCTTGACCTGTCCCTCAACCCGGTATTACTCATTATGACCGGCGAGACCATTGTCAAATCTTTCCCGATGGCCAGCCCGGAAATTTCTCAATCACTTTTCCTGCCGGGTGAATATGATCTCCGCATCCTCTACGATCAGAATAAGAACGGCAAATGGGATCCCGGAGAATTCTTTGGCAGGCATAAACAACCGGAGCTGGTAAAGCCTGTTAACCGGAAGATTATCGTGAAGCCTGCTTTTCAAAATGAGTTTGAATTAACACTTTAGTGAATGGTCAATAGTCAATGGTGAATAGTCCCCCTGGCACATTTGCCCCCCATTGACCATTCACAATTCACCTTTCACTACCTTCGCTTTATGCAATTTTCCTCTTCTTTACTCGAAAATGCCGTGAACGAATTTGCCAAACTGCCCGGCATTGGCAAAAAGACTGCCCTGCGCATGGTTTTGCATTTATTAAAGCAGGATGCCAGAGAGGTCAGCCATTTCAGCGAAGTGATCGCTAAAATGAGAACTGAGATAAAGTTTTGCAACCGTTGCTTCAATGTGGCCGATGGCGATATTTGTTCCATTTGTGCCAATTCTATGCGCAAGCAGGAAATGATCTGCGTGGTGGAGAGCATCCGGGATGTGATCGCCATCGAAAGCACCCAGCAGTACAACGGCACTTATCATGTGCTTGGCGGTGTTATATCACCATTGGATGGCATCGGCCCTGATCAGCTTACGATAGCATCCCTGGTGCACCGGGTGGAAAAGGAAAAGACGGCGGAACTTATTTTTGCCCTTAACCCCAATATACAGGGCGACACCAGCATTTACTATATTCAAAAGAAGCTGTCCGCAGGAGCCAGTGGCCAGGGCCACCCCGTCCGCATTACCACCATTGCAAGGGGCATCGCCTTTGGCGGAGAGCTTGAATATGCCGACGAAATGACACTGGGAAGGAGCTTGCAGAATCGTCTCCCTATAGAGAAATATGTCTCCCGCTAAGCCAGTAATCAATAATTATTAATTAATAATAACTGATTATTATCCCATTGCTGAGAACTAACCCGGCTGTTGATATTAATATTAGTTATTGTATCTTTGAAGCCAAATGCGGATTTTTTTATTGTTCGGCCTGCCATAACGGATCTAATTAACGTAAACGAAACTCCTCTATTGGTTTCCCAACGTTTATAGTTCACAAACAACATTGTTATGAAGACAATTCAGGATTGTTTGAAAGAACGCATTTTAATTATTGACGGAGCCATGGGCACCATGATCCAGCGGTATAAACTGACC
>JANNUI010000632.1:0-3648 GCA_031395125.1 Chitinophagaceae bacterium
GAAATATCCTTACCAATTTTCAAAGCAATAACGGTCAGTTTGGGGTCAACGCCAGTATGGCAGGGAATAAAAATGGGTTTAACTGGAATTTATACGGCACTTATAAGTCGGCCGGGGATTATAAAAACAAGTACGATGGTAAAGTGCTCAACTCAAGGTTCAATGAAAAGAATTTTGGAGGCTATATCGGGTTAAATAAAAGCTGGGGCTACAGCCATTTTATTATCAGTAGTTTTAACCAAAACCTCGGATTGGTGGAAGGCGACCGTGATGATGCAACAGGTCAATTCATATTGTTTGCGGGTTCGCCGCTTGAAAGGATCGCCAGTGCTGATGACCTTGATTCAAGAGACTTGTTTGTACCCAGCCAAAATGTACAGCACACCCGGATCATATCCGATAACAATTTTGTTGTAAAAAAGAGCAGGCTGAAGATCAACCTGGCTTACCAGGATAACCAGCGGAAGGAATTCGGCAACCCTGAAGATCCTGCTGAGAAGGAGCTGTTCTTTGACTTGAAAACATTCAACTACAACCTGCAATGGCAACTGCCGGAGATGAAGGAATGGCATACCACGATCGGTGTAAACGGGATGCAGCAACAAAATCAGAATAAAGGCAGCGAGGTGCTGATACCGGAATACAACCTGTTTGATATTGGCGGCTTCATTTTTACACAGCGGTTTTTCAAGAAGGCCACATTCAGCGGGGGATTGAGATTTGATAACCGTTCGGTGAACTCCAAAGCTTTTCTGGATGGGGCCGAAATAAAGTTTACCGCTTTCACCCGTTCATTCGCCAATATCTCCGGAAGCGCCGGAATAAGTTATGAGGCTTCTGATAAAGTAACAATAAAAGCCAATATTGCCCGTGGTTTCCGGGCGCCCACACTGGCTGAACAGGCCAGCTACGGGGCACATGAGGGAACAAGCAGGTATGAATACGGCGAACAAAACCTGAAATCGGAAACCAGCCTGCAGTTGGATGGGGGTGTTGACCTGAACTATGAACATTTCAGTTTCGGCTTATCCGCTTTTCACAACAGTTTCAATGATTTTATTTTTTACCGTAAACTCGAATCAACCTTTGGCGGTGATTCAGTGGTAAATGTTGATGGTGAAGATCTGCAAACATTCAAATTCAATCAGCATCATGCAAAGCTGTCGGGTATTGAGTTGTCGCTTGACCTGCACCCGCATCCATTAGACTGGCTGCATTTCGAGAATAATTTTTCTTTTGTAAGGGGAAAATTTGACGAATTCATTGATGGTAGTGTCAACCTGCCACTTATCCCTGCGCCACACTGGAACTGTGAACTGAAAGCTGAATTCAGAAAAGCGGGAAAGTCTTTTCAGAACCCGTATGGAAAACTGGAAGCCGATATTACATTTAAGCAGGTTAACCCCTTCACCGGTTTTGGTACCGAAACTGCCACAGGAGGATACACACTGTTTAATGTGGGAGCAGGCAGTGATATTGTGAACAGAAAAAAGAAAATGATCTTCAGTATTCATTTCGCAATGACCAATCTTACAGATGTGGCCTGGCAGAGCCACCTGAGCCGTTTGAGGTATACAGCTGAGAACCCGGCAACAGGCAGGACTGGGGTTTTTAATACGGGAAAAAATTTTTCAGTGAAGTTGAATCTGCCGCTTTCTTTAAAATAACCACAGAGGGGCACAGATTTTTTTCACGGAGTGAAGGAGGGGAGAACTAATGGCTCTGAGAGCCTCTGTGTAATACCTCCTGTAACTCTGTGGTTTTAACAGTAAAGGTTAACTTGCAGCATGGAAATCAATTTCAATACCCCCGCGTTGCTGTTCCCTGCCATTACTCTGCTGTTGCTGGCTTATACCAACCGTTTCCTGGCCATAGCCAACCTGATACGGAAATTACACGATGAGTATATCAGTGGCAAGCAAAACAAGGTTTTGCTGCAGCAACTGAAGAACCTGAAGAAGCGGATCAATTATATCCGGCAGATGCAGGCATTGGGCGTATTCAGTTTCCTTCTTTGTGTGCTTTGTATGTTCAGTATCTACAAAGGCTGGTTGAAGGAAGCAGAATATATTTTTGCTGCAAGCCTGCTCAGCCTGCTGGCATCTCTGATCATCTCGCTGGTGGAGATATTCCTGAGCACCAGGGCGCTGGAATTGGAGTTGAGTGATATAGAAGAGCTCGAGAAATCGAATTTCTTTTCCAATCTTATCTCCGGCAGCGGAAAAAAAGAATCGTAGATTTACAGGATCAGCAATGAACCCGGGAATAAAAACAGTATTGATAGTTGCAACACTTACTACTGTGATTGCCTGTTCCAAAGGCGGGACGATCACAAATGATGGAAGTGATGGGGGAGGGAATGTAAACAACCCGTCAGATACTACGGCCCCGGTGCTGATGATCAACAATCCGCTTCCCAACCAGGTGTATACCAACTGGGCCACCATAAATGTTTCAGGAAATATTTCAGACGATCTGGGTCTTTACCGGGGAAGCATCCGCATTACCAATGATGCCGGCGGGGGATTGCTGAAAGAGCAGTTGTATGAGATCCACGGCATCCGGACCTATAACTTCAGCGTCAATCATACGGCAACGGTTACAGCAGCTTCTGATTATACGGTGACGGTGAGTTTTGAAGACCATGGCTACAACTCCACCACAAAAACGGTGAAGATCAAAGTGAACCCCTAAGTTCAGATGCGCTGTATCAGTTTAAGCAGCTGCTCCCAGTTCCCGCCATTATACACTTCTTTTACTCCTTCCGATTTAAGGAAGTTCTGCGCTTTCCCGCTTCTTGTTCCTGAGTTACAACAAAGCACAACCGGCCGGTTCATTGCTTTTATTCTCGGGGCCTGTATGCGGATCCTGTCAACAGGGATATGAATGGCTTCCGGTATATGACCCATATCATATTCCTGCGGTGTCCGCACATCAATTACCACGGCTCCTTTTTTCAGCGCTTCCTTTATTTTCCCGGAGCCAAACCCTAAAAATGATAACAGACCCATACTGCTTATGCTGCGGTGAATTTTGTTTTTCTTTCGCCGATCTGCTGGCGCCACATGGCGTAGTACAGTCCTTTTTCTTCCAGCAGTTTTTCATGGTTGCCCGTCTCCACCACATCTCCTTTTTCCAGCACATAAATACGGTCGGCATGCATAATGGTGCTCAGGCGGTGGGCAATCAGTATGGTTACCTGGCTGCCCTGTTGTGATATGTCACGGATGGTATCGGTGATTTCTTCTTCGGTAAGAGAATCAAGTGCAGAAGTAGCTTCGTCAAACAACAGCAATTTAGGTCTCCTAAGGAGTGCCCTTGCAATAGAAAGACGTTGTTTTTCGCCACCGGATAATTTCAGGCCCCCTTCGCCGATCATGGTTTCTAATCCTTTTTCTGCTCTTGCCAGCATATTTTGACAGGCAGCTTTGCCAAGTACATCCTGCAGGTCTTCATCAGTGGCATTGGGATTAACGAAGATCAAGTTCTCTTTAATGGTACCTGAAAAAAGTTGTGTATCCTGTGTTACAAAACCAATCTGGTTGCGCAGGGCTTCAAAGTCAATATTGTTTTCATCAATACCATTATATAAAATACTTCCTTCCTGAGGCCGGTACAGGCCAACCAGTAATTTCATCAATGTTGTTT
>JANNUI010000011.1:0-2905 GCA_031395125.1 Chitinophagaceae bacterium
CTCATCCTTACAACAGCCGTTTTTGTCTTTCTCTTCCATTCCGCATCTGCCGCATTTATCAACATTGCTGTGTAGTAAGTTACAGCCAACAAATTAATTCATGCAAAAATTCAGGTGCACAGTAGCGCCCATCGTGGCTGAAGCATAGATGAGTAATAATAATATGACTACTGGTTTCTTCACTTTTCAAAGTTAGGCTGATTCCGGGAAAAGCGGTTTACAGAATTATGGAGAAAAATTACACAATTTTGAGGTTTTAAGCCCTATTTGCAGCAATCCTTCTTTCTTACAAAGACGGTTTTGATAATTCGCCGGAGAAAACTCCCAATCTTCTGCAAAACACTCATTTTTCCGGGAGATAAATGGTTATTTGACCGTTCAATTGTACATCATCCAGATGTCCGACAGTCTTCGTCTTTTCCTCCAGCAAATGAATGTGCATATACGTAGTATGATGGGTAAAAATGCTTTGGTGATACCTGGAATAAAACCCCAACAAAATTAATTTTGCATTTTCTGCCTGCCCTGTAAAGGCATACTGTTTATGATTTTCCATTGTATGCGCTGTGCCCTCTTTCCAGTCAATTACATGGTAGTTTGCTTTTCCCGGTGCAGCCTCTATTTTAAAAGCAAAAGGGGTTTCTGTATTATAGCCATTTTCCTCTGCGGCCGCTTCAACCAGTCTTTCCAGTCCTGTATAAGAACTGATTTTTGTATTGATGCTGACCGGGTGCCATTTCTCAACATTACTGTAAACAAGCATAGCAGCCTGGGAAATTTTGTCCTGCTGGTTGAGCAGTCCGTTTTCGTCCTTTGAACTGCTGTAAACCTTTCCATCCAGCACCATTATCTCCCCTTTCAATCCGGCAACAGGGCCAAGACCAAACAAATTTATTTTATTCAGCGTATCAAGATTTACATGAGCTGACAGGTCTCCCTGAAGCATGATGTTTCTCATAGTACCTGAGACTTTTACTTCAGGCACCTTATTCGCAGACACAATGAAAAGCAATACAGCAGAAAATAGTAGTTTCATATTCTTACAATAGCATTAGAAGCATTATACCGCTCATTCCAATCATTAGCGCATCTTCAATAATCGTAATAGTACTCATCGGCAAGTTAAATACAGAGCCCAAGCAAGCACATTTTATTTTACGCCGGTTGTATACGCTTTGCAATACACCGATGATACTCACTGTCATTACCATAAAGGTAATGCTATTAGTAAGTACAGGATTAAAGCCGGTTAGAAAGGCGAGACCCAAAGCCAGCTCTGTAAACGCATATACATAGCCCCAACTGTTCCACTTCTTAGCAACAATATCATACCTGCTGTAACTCTCAGCAAAACCTTTTAAATTAAGCAGTTTGAAAAATGAAAAGACCAGGAAGAAACCAGCCATAAAATGGCCCATCCATTGCATCCAGTTAAATGAAACATTACCCACCTGGATAAGGAGGGTACTACATCCCATATACGCGAATATCAGGAAGATGGGAAAGTAAGAGGGCTTTCCCTCCGTTACGGCTGCTGTTTCAACTTTCATAACAATATCCGGGGCATTAATTGCTTCGGTTATTGTATAATTTCCGGCTTTTGTTATGGCCTGTTGCAGCTCACCGGTAGTAATATGCCTGGACATGGAAATAACAGCCTGGGGGGATTGCAACCGCACTTCAGCAGATATCACATCACCTAATTTCAGCAACTTACTTTTCACCCGTGCCACGCAGCTCCCGCAGGTCATCCCGTTTATCTGGTAGGAATGTGTCATAAATAAAATTTATAACACAAATCTCTCTTTTGAAACCCTCTGGGTTGTTATAAAATCATGGGGATTTCTTACATCATTTGTATTTCAGAGCTTATCAAGCGGCTTACGGTGATGATCTTTGAGCTTTTTGAACTGGGTAGGGGTAAACCCGGTGACCTTTTTGAACTGGGCAGATAAATGCGCCACACTGCTGTACCCAAGTTTGAATGCGATCTGGCCGAGCGAAGACTCATCATACGCCAGCAGCTCTTTTACCTTTTCAATTTTTTGAAGAATGAAATATTGTTCAATGGTCGTCCCTTCAACAGAAGTGAAAAGACTACTGAGAAAATGATAACCCTTATGCAGTTTTGCGGCCAGGAAATCAGAAAGATTTTCCGTCATTTCATCCAGCTCTCCGAAATGTACAAGATTGATTATTTCGTTTTTAATCTGCCCGATCACCTTGCTGCGCTGGTCATCGAGCATTTCAAACCCCTCTGCAGACAACTGTTCACGGATTTTTTTTATCTGCTCTGCATCCGGTGTATGGATGGTTTCCACCATTCCCAGCCGAACTGTTTTTATAACAGCACCGGCTGACAGAAAAATACCCGTTACCGTTTTAATGCACCGGGCACAGACCATATTTTTTATGCTGTATTCAGCCATGTGTTCATTTCACCACAAGGGACTGTTCTGTTGTTTGACAGGCTCGGTCCTTTGCAGCGGCAGCACTTTGAAATAAGTGGCTTTGAAACGGCCGGTCGCCAGTTCTCCCTGTATTTCCGCTTTGCGGATCACTTCACAGAATCCATCGCTTCCATGCGGATCTCCGTGGTCATCAAGACCGGTACCATCAACAAAATATGCTTTCCCGTCCATGCGAACGGCAAGGAAACAACCCTTACCTCCTTTCATACCAAAATTACAGGCGCCGCAGGAGGCTTCTACATTGAGTATTTTCTTATTGCTGTCGGGAGTTGACTTTAATTGTGCGTTAGCTGCAGTAGCTGCCAGGAGTATAAAACCGAAAATTAAAACTGCTTTCATGGTCGAATATTGAATGGCTAAAAATGTTGTTACCTGATCTTATACCTGAATCCTGCATAGAACATCCGGCCTGTTACCGGTCCCCATATCAAGGA
>JANNUI010000051.1:0-2050 GCA_031395125.1 Chitinophagaceae bacterium
CCCCTTATTGAGACCAAGAATACTGTTCAGCACAGAATCGCCGTATTTGGCATTGCCCTTCCAGGTGATATTGCCAAAATAATATTTTCTTCCTTCCTCCACTTTCATGTCCACATTGATATTGCCGGTCTTTTGAACCCCTATCAGCGTATCATCCAGAATTTGAGCATCCCTGTACCCTAATGAGTTGTAGTAATCCAGCACTTTTTCCTTGTCTTCATCAAATTTCTTCTGGTCGAATTTGGCCCCGCTGAGTTTGAAACGGAACCAGGGATCAAGCATTTTTTTTGTTTTGCTGAGCGAAAGGAACCCCCATTCTTTCATCCACTGGTTGAATGAAAAGGGAGTGGATTCGCCATAGGGACTGGGTTCATGTTCCGGCTTCAGGGTGGCCTTACCCATCTCCTTTGTCCCTTTCATCTGTTTCTTCAGCCGGAAGTCATCCACATTCCCGTTGCCGAAAAAACGGACATTGTCGATCTTCACCTTGCCGCCCTTCTCCACATGGATAATGATTTCATTGGAGTTCACAAAAGCGGTGTCAGGCTTTTCATCGATCCACACTTTTACATTGCGGTAAGATTTGTCGGTATAAAACTTCGTCGTCTTTTCAATGATTTCCCGGCGGGTATTTTCTGTAATGATGGTTTGTTTGGCCAGGCTCAGTTTGGTAATGAGGTCTTCCTGTTCTGTTTTTTTGGGGCCTATGAATTTGAAATTGCCCAACCGGGGCCGCTCCTGCACATTCACTTCGATCCACACTTTGTCCTCATCCACCCGGGTAACAAAGATCTCTACATTTGAAAAAAGTTTCTGCCTCCACAGGTTGGCGATCGCCTTGCCGAAAATATCGGAGCCGGGATGCATGAATTTATCACCAGGATTCAGGTTGGCAATAGAATAAACAATAGAAGTATCCAGGTACCGTATGCCGGTGAAAGTCACTGCTGCAATAGTGTACTCCCTGGCCAGACGGGAATTTTTCCACTCAATGAGCTTGGGGTCAAGAGATGTGGGATTGAGGGTATCCTGAGCATGCACTGTGAGTACGGATGCGGCCGTCAAAATCAGGGTGACACTAAACCTTAATAAATTTCTTTGCATGTTTGATTGTTCTGGTTGAATCTTGCTTGTACTTCATAGTCCAGCCTGGGCGGGACGAAGTAGTGCTCAGTTCCGGGAGGCTTAAACAGTTTGTTTTCTTTCATTTATGCAACAAAGTGCCGCTTTTTCCGGCGGCAAAATAACGGGAAATATTTGAAGTCTTTGTTAAAGAAAAGAGCGAGAAAGGTCAAATTGGTCATAAAAGTCAAATCATTCAAAATTCGACCTGTTCCGGAGGGGTTTTGAGCTGAGGATATGACTTATTTGACCTTTTTGACTAAATGACCAGTTGCTCACTTGTTTTTCCAAACCTTCTTTCCCGGCCCTGGTAGTCAATAATAGCCTCGTAGAGGTTCTCTTTCCTGAAATCGGGCCATCTTACATTGGTGAAATAGAGTTCGGCATAGGCCAGCTGGTAGAGTAAAAAATTGCTTATCCGGTATTCCCCGCTGGTCCGTATCATCAGTTCGGGGTCGGGGAAACCGCTGGTGCAAAGGAACTTCTGGAGGGTGTCCTGATCTATTTCCTCCACTTTCAGGCGACCCTGTTTCACTTCGTAAGCGATGTTTTTGACTGCATTCAGCAGTTCCCAGCGGCCGCTGTAGCTGAGGGCCATTATCAGGTTCAGGCCGGTATTGTCTTTTGTGATGTCAAGGGCTTCGTCCAGTTCTTTCCTGGCATAGTCGGGCAGCATGTTCATGTCGCCGATCACATGCAGGCGGATATTGTTTTTGTCAAGGCTTTCCACTTCCTTGCGGATGGTGCTCACCAGCAGTTCCATCAGCCCTACCACTTCATATTCGGGCCGGTCCCAGTTCTCTGTAGAAAAAGCATAAAGCGTCAGGTATTCAACCCCCAACTCTGCGCATCCTTCCACAATATTGCGAACACTCTCCACGCCATGAAAGTGGCCAAAGAGCCTGTCTTCGCCTTTCTCTCTTGCCCA
>JANNUI010000052.1:0-5747 GCA_031395125.1 Chitinophagaceae bacterium
CGTTGGATACAACAGGGCATTCCGGTGCAACCCTCGCAATGACGGAGACTCCGGGGGGATGGGGGCCGGTCAAAGCCGCGGGGTCTCCGGGGGCTGGGGGCCGGCCAACTTCTCGTGAACTTCGTCATTGCGAAGGCTGCCAGAAAAAATCAATAAGACCCCAATGCTGATGGCAGCCTGACGCACTCTGAACCCTGTTCCAACTCAGGCCGCACATAATTTCGGAGTTTTGCTAGAATTTAGTTTGCGTCGGGTTGTGATCAGCATTGAATACAACAGAACTTTCCGGTGCAACCCTCGCAATGACGGAGACTCCGGGGGGATGGGGGCTGGTCAACTTCTCGTGAACTTCGTCATTGCGAAGGCTGCCTGAAAAATTGAATAAAACCGAAAGGCTGATGGCAGCCTGACGCAATCTCAACCCTTAGTGGTTACCGTTTTTTTTAATGGCCTTTATGCTGGCGTTATAGATCACCTCCAGCAACCCCTTACTGAATTTATCATCCGCCAATTGCCAGAACATGATGCCGCCCAGTTTATTGTTGATGGCATATTCTGTTTTCCGTGTGATGGATGCACTGTCATCATATGTCACCAGTATTTTTCGTTCAGTGCTAAAGGCATAGGGTGCATGGGCCACCGGATCCCAGTATTGAGTAAACCCTTTTGCTATAGTTATACTGTCGTACAGGTGTGAATATGACACGCCCCGGTAAAAACTGCCGGGCCGGTACAGGCCATTATTGATGGTATCATTCACACTGAACATACGGGCATAAAAGGCGGCGCCGATAACGATCTTATGCGCCGGCACTCCGGCTGCAAGCATCCTGTTCACCGCATTATCGGCGGAAGGCCGTTGCTGCGGAGTAGAGTAGAGCGGGGTATGGTGGCCGCTCATTGTACTGAAACCATGCACCAGGTCATAGCTCATCACATACACTTTATCGGCCAGCCGCATTACTTTTTTCCATTCAACGGATGAATCAATGAACTGGTCGAAGCCGCCGGCGGCAAAACTGATCTCGTATTTTTTGCCCAATGCACGACGCAGTGATTTCACTAACAAAGTAAAATTCTGTTTATCCGCTACAGAATACGGGTGACCGGGATAACCTGCAATGGCGGGATACTCCCAGTCAAGGTCAATACCATCGGTATGAAAATAGTCCGTGAGTTCTTTTACCGAAGCGGCGAATTCCTTTCTGCCTGTGGCAGTGGAGAACACAGCGGGACAATCCCTGCAACCGCCCCAGCCACCGAGGGAGAGGATGATCTTCAGCCCCGGGTTCTTTGTTTTAAAGGAAACCATTTTCTGTATACAGGCCGTATCCCCCGCATTACTGATATGGAGCTTATTGCCCCGCAAATGACCAAATGAATAGATCAGGTGCGTAAGCTTCTCTACCGGGAAACTGTCCAACCGCTGGGCATTGCCGGAATAGTAGCCCGTGATGCAGATGGGGTTGCTGCGTTGTGAATAGGAGCAGCTTAGACAGCCCGCCAAAAAGCATAATATAAATAGGGCTTTTTTCACTTGTTGCGGGTACAATGATACGGCAAACTCATTTTCTCCACCAATTGTCATTCTCATCATCTTCATCTTCCTCTCCAAAACCATAATCATAAGAATTGCCGTTCTCATCATCATAGTTCTTATCCAGGTGATACGGATAGTATTTCATCCAATCAGAGCCGTGTTTTCTTTTGATATGCCTGACCTCAATTTCCAGGGCTCTCGCTCTTTCCTCTTCAGGTGTCAGGTCTTCATCGATCATATCCTTAAAAAACTCTGCAAAAAAAGCGCACTGGCAATATTCGCCTAAAGCACATTTGCCATGCGCTGTGCCAGGTCTGCACAATTCAAAAAAACCCATATTCCATTGCTTCAGTTTTGCCTCCTGGTCGAAATTATCCCGGATGGCCGCATATTGAATTCTTTCCGGCACCTCGATCTGTAAGACAAAACTCCAGTTATAGACATCCAGCATTTTTTTGAGTGCTGCAAGAAGTTGCTGCACATGTTCATCACTCAGCATCTCAGCAGGCGGGAGCATTGCTTTGCTGATCCCGGTCCATTCTTCCAATTGTCGCAACGGGGCAGTCTTCTCTTCCTCCTCATCCGGTACCACTTCCCAAAGGTTGTACGATTCTTTTTGGATATAAGGCCAGCTTACATTTTCAGTAGCCTGGGCGATATCAGCTAATAATTGGCTGATGTAGTTTTGCATACTGCATTAGATATATTGTAATTTACAAAATGACTCTTTATGAAGGATCAATTGTCAGGAGAATTCCATTACTCCAAAGTTTCACACTAATTTTGACAGATAATAAATATTCATGCTACAGCAATTCGAACACAGGATCAAAGTCATCGTCACAGACGACCATACACTATTCCGTACCGGGGTGAAAAATGCCCTTGCCAAATACAGCGATATTGAAGTGATCGGGGAGGCTGTACACGGCCGGGACCTGCTGGACAAGCTTGAATACCTCCGGCCCGATGTTATCACCCTTGGTTTACAAATGCCTGTTATGGACGGGATGCAAGCCCTGCCTATTCTTAGAAAGAATTACCCGGAAATTAAGATTGTCATGCTGAGCATGCACAATGATCCTTCTGTCATTTGCCGCATGATAGAACTAGGAGCCAATACATACCTGACAAAGGAGGCTGGGTCAGTTGAGATTTATGAAAATATAAAAGCCCTGCGTAATCGGTGGTTTTATATCAATGATACCGTGAAAGATGCTATTACCCGGCAAAAACCAATCAATGCAATTCCCGGAGTTCCTACTTTTACGGAAAAGGAAATTCTCATTTTGAGGATGTTGAAACAAGGAAGATCCGTTACCGAAATAGCACCTGTTGCTGACCTGAGCCCCCGTACCGTACAGGCCATCATTGATAAACTGAAGCAAAAAGCATCTGTACAATCTATCCCGGCCTTGTTGGATTATGCACAGTTACACCAATGATCCTTCTTTACAATTAGAAACAGATTTCCGGATTTTCCCCGGAATACCGGTGAAAACATCAGGAAGAATACAGATTTGAGCAGTATTTTGCTTTCCCCGATCCTTTTTTTATGCAGATCATCCGCAGTATCCAAAACCGCATTTATGAAATGAGGGGTGAAAGAGTTTTGCTCGACTTTGACCTCGCCGCTCTATACGAAGTGGAAACCAGGGTCTTAAATCAGGCGGTAAAACGTAATATCAGGCGCTTTCCTAAAGATTTTATGTTTCAGCTTACCAAAGAAGAGTTTAAAAACTTGATATCACAAATTGTGATGTCAAACCCATCATCACAAATTGTGATGATGGAAACATTGCCCCAAAACCGTACGGGTAAGTATTTGCCCTATGCCTTCACGGAACAAGGCGTAGCTATGCTTAGCGGAATATTGAATTCCGACAAAGCCATCAATATGAATATTGCCATTATGCGGGCTTTTGTAGAGATCAGGCGGATCCTGTTACAACAGGGGGATATAAAAGAACAATTAAGACAAATACAGGAACACATCACTGACCCTGCCTACCGGCAGGCAGGCATGACATACAGCTTTCTTCCATTTATGATGCGATTGAAAACTTACTGGATGATACGATAGCAAAGAAAAAGTGGGAAGACCGTGAAAGGATTGGGTTTAAGTGAGCCTGGGCGAGTGGGGTTTGGCGAGTGGCGAGTAGGGAACGAGCTGTCTGAGATTTCAAGCCCCACTAGCTACTAGCCAAACCCCACTTGCGATTTTCAGCGCCTCCCCGAGTTAGCCTCACCCGTCAACATCACTAGCTCCGGAACATTGCGTTCTCCCTCTCCGCATGGAGAGGGATGAGGCTCTTCGATACAGAAGAAATAGCAAGCTAAATGAATTTCCCAGCGCCTCTTTTTCGTCTGTTTAACCGCAAAGACGCAAGGACGCTAAGGTTCGCTATGTTATTCTTTGCGTTGCTTCGCGACTTAGCGCCTTCGCGGTTAAGTCCCACTAGCCACTTGCCAAACCCCACTTGCCTTCTCTCCAACAATCTGTAGCTTAGTACATGCCCAAAACGCAAGTCATTATCATTGGAGCCGGCCCCACCGGGCTGAGTCTTGCTGTACAGCTGCTCCGCTATGATATTGACTTCATTATCCTGGAAAAAAACCTAAAGACCACCCATCTCTCCAAAGCCGTAGTGATACAGGCCAGAACCCTGGAGATCTTCCACGAAACAGGTCTTGCCAAAAAAGCTATTGAACAGGGCCGGCTAACCACGGCCTTTAATATGTATTACAAAGGCAGAAAAAAACTGAGACTTGATATTGCGGGCTTGGGCGGGGGCCTGAGCCATTTCCCATTTGCGCTTTCGCTGGAACAAAGCAAGACAGAAAAATTACTGGTGGATCACCTGGCGGAGAAAGGTCAGCATATTTACTGGGGATCTGAATTCACCCGCTTTGAACAAAACAAGGATGGGGTAACTGTTTATTATAAAGATGCCACCGGTACCGAACAAACGATCGAAGGCGCCTATATCGTCGGCTGTGATGGATCCTCCAGCCCCGTAAGACATCAGTCCGGTCAATCCTTTGAAGGCGACACGGTACCCAAACTTTTTTATGTAACAGATGTGCGGCTGACCAGCCCGGTGGTAAACAAGGATGAGTTGTTTATTTTCCTGATCAAAAAAGGATTTATCCTGTTCTTCCCCATGGAAGGAACAGCTTGTCCCGAACGTGATTCGGGAGGGCATTACCGGGTCATCGGCATTATACCTGGTTACGCTGAAGATGATGATACAATTACATTTGATACTGTCAAAGAAGAAGTAACCCGGCAACTGATCGTGCCGCTGCATTTTGAAGAAGTGCGCTGGTTCTCTACCTACAAAGTGCATAGCCGCAAAGCCGGGTCCTTCCGTAACGGCCGCTGTTTTATTGCCGGCGATGCCGGCCATATCCATACTCCTGCGGGCGGGCAGGGAATGAATACGGGGATACAGGATACCTATAACCTGGCCTGGAAACTGGCTTTTACTATTAAGTATAAAATGAAAGATGAAGTACTGGAAAGTTATAACAGCGAACGGACCGGTAATGCCGCCAACCTGCTCCGCACCACGGACCGGCTGTTTGAGGCAATGACCGGCGCCAACCGGTTCTGGAATTTTATACGCCTGAATATCTTTCCTGCAGTGGCCAGGGTCTTATTGAGGAACAGGTTCTTTAATAAAAGAGTTTTTCCCATGCTCTCCATGACCAGTATTGCCTATCCCGGCAGTGCATTGACGGTAAAGAGTTCCGTGGGCAAAGTAAAAGCGGGACAGCGCATGCCCTATTTCGTTTTCAGGGATGGGACGAACATCTATGACTACATAATAGATCCCGGTTTTAAACTGCTGTTCTTTGGTAAAGGCCGGGGAAATTTTGAGCAGTTGCAGCAGATCAAATTCCCGGTCAGTACATTTTCCTTTACAGAAATTCCCGAACCTTTCTTTAAAACCGCAACCGGTTTTTATGTGCTGTTAAGACCGGACAACCATATTGCTTATACCGGGAAGGATTTACAATGCTGCATAGAATTTTTTAAAAAAATTTATTAGAGTTACACTATCCTGAGTTGCACCTGTCCCGATTATTTCGGGAAACTCAGGATAACTGGTGGATACTTCGACAAGCTCAGTACACCAACCGCGGTGTGAGATCCATATTTAGAAATCTGGATAACGGGAGTTTCGGAACATTAGTAACTTTG
>JANNUI010000063.1:0-6776 GCA_031395125.1 Chitinophagaceae bacterium
GCCACGGCAGTGTTAGAACCTATCTGCGTACAAGCACCGGTAGTAATATTGATAGTAAAGATAGCAGAGGAAGTAACGCTTGTAGAAGCTCCATACATCGTACTGGAGGAAGGATCCCAGGTCATACCGGTCAGGTTTGCATGAGGTACCCCCGTGCAGTTAGCAATAAATGTTCTTACACCGGTAAGCGTATCAACCCTGTACAATGCAAATGGCGCTGCCTGGTCAACCACATACATAAGGTTCGTAGTGGTTACCCATGCCGCTGCACCGGGAAAACCAAAAGGAACTGCCGCCCCTATAGGTGTTAATGCAGTACTTATCAGGGACTGCCTGTTTAACTGGAATATGCCGGCTCCGTTATAACACCAGGCACGGCTAACCGGGCTTCCTGCATCAGGCAGGTTCACATCTCTTCCTGAAGGCGCTGTTTGTTCCGGGGCAGGGCCTACTGAATGAACTGTAGAAGCCGCAATTTTATTCAATTCAGCATTCTTTTCTTCCAGCATTTTTCCGGAAGGTTTTTTGAAAGTACCCAGTTTTTCCTGGGCAAAAGTCAACTGATTGAATGCAGCTAAGAACAGTAACAGCGTAACCGTCCTGGCACAGAAATACCATAAATTCCGTTGCGTAAATTTTGGTTGCATATTGTAAATTTTAAGTGAGTGATTATTACCGGTTAGCAGTCAGCAGCCGGAAATCGGGACGTAAGATAATTTTTTTTGCAATACTAATAAAAAAAAATACTCTCACCATTTATCCACCTCTTCAGCCCCTTTTTCAGGGGTAGCGGCCTGTTCGGTCACCGGGGCCTCCATTTCGGGCTGCACGGCAGCTGCCGGTGGGGCGATTTGCCCGTTTTCAGCACTGCTGCTGCGGTCTTCTTCAGGCTGCTCGTCGTGGTTAAAGGCATCAAAGTCAAAATCGGGCATCAGCTCGGTTTTCACATAGTCCACCGATTCGCCCAGCGCTTTGATGAATTTGTTGAAATCCTCCTTATACAGGAATATCTTGTGCCGGTCGTAACCCTGGTCATCGAAGCGTTTCCGGCTTTCGGTGATGGTCAGGTAGTAATCATTGGCCCGGGTAGCCCTTACGTCAAAGAAGTAGGTCCTTCTTTTTCCTGCACGGATGCGTTTGCTGTAGATACTCTCCGCTTTACCCGCCGAAGCATCACCGTTGTCAGGTTTCTTTTCGTTGTTCTCGTACGCCACTTTCTAAGTTTTTAGCAGTTAAGGAATTAGTTTGGTTCTGGAAGCTACAAATATAGATATGTTTTTGAATCAGCCAAATACAATAGGCAATGGGCAATACCCCACTAGCCATTAGCCATTAGCCATTAGCCACTAGCCACTCCCCACTAGCCACTCCCCACTCCCTTCTCATGACTCCCGACTCGATTCCTGCGCCTGCTGCCTGGCATAAAGCCCCGCATAATATCCCTTTCGGGACAGCAGTTCCCTGTGGGTGCCAGTTTCCACAATGGCCCCGTCGTCCAGCACCACTATCTTATCAAACTCAAGAAGGGAAAAGATACGGTGGGTGATGATAATGGCCGTTTTATCATGCAGGTATTCATTCAGGTGCCCGATGATCTCCTTTTCCGTCCGGGCATCCACGGCACTCAGGCAATCGTCGAAAATAACAAGACCGGGATCTTTTATCAGGGCACGGGCAATGGATATCCGTTGTTTCTGCCCGCCGCTGAGCGTAACACCCCGCTCCCCTACCACTGTTTCATACTGCAACGGGAAACCGGCAATTTCCTTTTCCACACTGGCCTGCCGGGCCGCTTTTTCAACTGCGCTCATTACAGCATCCTTTACCCCGAAACCAATATTACCTGCTACGGTTTCGCTGAAGAGAAAGACATCCTGCGGTACATAACTGATTTGCTCCCGCAACATCTTCAGATCGATCATTCTTATATCCGTGCCATCCAGTTTTACAGCACCATCTGTTACATCATACATTCTTAAGAGCAACTGTGCAATGGTTGATTTGCCGCTGCCGGTCCTTCCCACAATGGCCACTTTTTCTCCCTGGCGCACCCGCAGGCTGAAATGCTTCAGTGCATGGATACCGGTATGCGGATAAATGAAGTTGATGTTCTCAAATTCAATATTACCCTGCAGCCGGAGAGGAACAGGTGCTGCCTGAACTTTAATAGTGGGTTCCGTCTTCAGAAATTCATTGATCCTTTTTTGCGAAGCGGCAGCCCGCTGTATCATGCTTGCCGTAAGCCCGATGGCGCTGACCGGGAACGTGAGCATGTTGATGTACATCACAAATTCCACAATGGTGTTGATGCCAATATTGTGACTGCCCCTGATATAATAAAGACCGCCGATCATAATGGTGAAGAGTGTGCTCAGGCCTATCAGCAGGGTGATGGAAGGAAAATAAATGGCTTCCACTCTGGCCAGGCCGATAGCATTCTTTTTATACGCTTCGCTGTTCTTTGTAAAAAAACCAAGCATGGCTTTTTCCTGTACAAAAGATTTTATCACCCGGATACCGGAATAAGTTTCCTGTGCATTGCTGGTAAGGTCAGAAAGCGATTCCTGTATCCTCTCACTCCTGCGGTTGATCGTGTTATTGACAAAATAAATGGTGATGGCAAGAATGGGCAGGGGCGCCAGCACATACAGGGTAAGTTCAGGATCCCTTTTCCACATAAAAAAAACACTGAGTGAAATAACGGCGACCAGGTTGGCCAGGTACATGATGGCAGGCCCTGTGAACATCCGAACCCGGCTCACATCTTCTGCTATGCGGTTCATCAGGTCGCCGGTGCTATGTGTTTTGTAAAAAGCGGTATCCAGCCCCTGGTAGTGTTTATAGATCTCATTTTTCTGGTCATACTCGATGAAGCGGCTCATCACTATAATGGTTTGCCGCATCAGGAAAAGAAAAAAGCCCCGCAATAATGCAAGGACAAGAATGGTGATACCGCAAAGTGCCACCACCCTGGTCACCCCGTTCATTCCTTCCATCTGCTGTATGAATTCCTGCACCAGTACATCATAACCAGGCGGGTTGGTTTGTGGCTTGTATCCCGGCAGGTTCAGCGACCGCTGCACAAAATCGATCACAAACCCGGTCACCTGCGGTGTCAGTACGTTGAAATAGTTTGACAGGGAAACAAATAACAGCCCTATTCCCAGGCGGACACGGTATTTCCAGAAATATTTATTGAGGCTTTTGAGATGCTTCATGAAGACTGCAAGGTAAAAAAGAAAGAGCCACTTTACCGCAGATGTATGAGCGGACTTGTCCGTCGTAGCCTGCCGGGCTTTAGATGAATTACAAAATAAAACACCCGCCGTCGTTAAAAACTCTGGCGGGCGGAGGCGGAGAGAGAGGGATTCGACGTTGTCCTCCGAAGCCTTGGCGAAGGAGGAACTAAACCAGGTGCTTATTTCTGAAAGCAATTCCCGATCCTGATTATAAATACTTTTCAAATTCAAAAGCTTTGTACTTATCCGCAAAGCATGTATAAGTAACCATATTTATCGGCAACTTATTTTTTGTTGCATCTACGTACCCTTTGTTATGTCTTTCTAAACGTTCGTCAATGTTTGAAGTACAACCTGTGTAGAATGTTCCATCTGAACACTTAAGGATATAAGTAAAATACATTTGAGGAGATTAAAAATAAAAGGTCTCCTTCGCTAAAGCTACGGAGACCAAAGGCGGAGAGAGAGGGATTCGAACCCCCGGACCTTTTGGGTCAACGGTTTTCAAGACCGCCGCATTAGACCGCTCTGCCATCTCTCCGGCGCAAAAATAGCCCCGGAGGGTAAACCCTCAAAATCGAATTTGCCTATCGCACGGGATTTTATTTTGAGCTATTCACCACCACCTTACTTTCCAGTACAATTTTTCTTGGGATGTTTTCATCTGCCCCTTTTGCATTGATAAGGCGGAATATAATCTCCGCCGCTTTTTCTGCCTGCTGGTAAGGGAACTGTTCCACTGATGCGATAGGTGGCTCATCCAGGTAATTGGTGATGGGGAGGTTGGCATAGCTTACAAAGAAGATATCCTTATTGATCTTTATCCCCTGGTTGCGGCAGTATTTAATGGCTTCCAGCGCCACATAATCATTAAAAGCTATAATAGCGGTGGGCCGGTTTCGCAATGCAAGCAGTTTGTGCATGGCATCCTGTGTTTTGCTTTTGGAAAGGTCTGTAGATACCACCAGGGCATTGTCTGTTTTCAGCTTATGCTTCTTCAGTCCTTCATAATACCCGTTAAGCCGCTGCTTTGAATGGATGAGTGTATCCGGGCCTTTGATGAAGCCGATCTGTTTGTGCCCTTTACTTACGAGCCAGTCCACCAGTTCCACTGAACTGTTTTCAAGATTGCAGGAAACGGTGTATGCATCCGGCAGGTCGGGCACCCGGTCAAAAAAAACAACAGGGATATTATATGCTATCAGCTGGTCAAAATGCCCGTAGGTCCTGGTTGTCTTGGCCAGCGAAACGATCAGTCCGTCTACCCGCTGCCGGCGCATGGTATCGGCGATCTGTTCTTCCCTGGCCGCATCATCGTGTGACTGCCCGATGAGCACCGTGTAATTATTCCGGGTGGCCACATCTTCAATGCCATTGATGGCAATGGAAAAATATTCCTCACCGAGGTTGGGAAGGATCACCCCGATTGTCATGCTTTTTCCCTTCTTGAAAGAGATAGCAGCCTGGTTGGGTTCGTAGTTCAGTTCTGCTGCCAGTTGCTGTACCCGCATTTTGGTGCGAATACCAATGCTGGAATGATCATGCAGGGCACGGGATACCGTGGAAACGGAAACATTCAGCCTCCGGGCAATCTCTTTTATGGTGGCTGGCTTTTTTTCCATAAAAATTAAACCCCCTGTAATGTAAAAAATATCAGGTGATTTTGACGAAGTGTTTTATATCTTGACTACATGAAAGCAAGACCCGACAGGAAGAATACCGCCTGGCTGTTGCTGGGCGCTTCACTGCTTTTTTTCGGGATGGGCTTCCTGTTTCCCCTGTTACAGAGCGGCTGGGGCATCGGCCCGGTGGTGCTGCAGAGGGATTATATCTACCTCCACTCCTCCTTCCGGTTTTTCTTTGACAAAGGAGAACCCTTCATCGGGCTGGTGCTGCTTTTCTTTACCATTATTTTCCCTGTGCTCAAGTATATCTTTCTTTTTATCACCCTGTCGGGAAGAAAATTGCCCCGCCATCTCTGGGTGAGCACAGCGCTGGAGATCATCAACAAATGGGCAATGCTGGATGTGTTTGTGGTGGCCGTGCTGATACTGAACATGAAATTTGATTCCGTCATCATTATCTCGAAACTGGAACATGGCACCACCCTGTTTGCTATTTCCATTGTGCTGATGATGATCTGCTCTTTTGTAACCGGAAAACTGCTGCGTGAGCAAAATCAGGTAAAATAGTTTTGTTTCAAGCCCGGCATTTTGTAATTTCAATCAGAAAAATTCACCATGAGTACAGTTGCCGCTGTTTTAGCAAGAAAAAAAATGGGGCCGGTCACCGTTCCGCCTGACACTACGGTGATGGAAGCCCTGGAAATAATGGCCGAAAAAAATATCGGCTCCCTCCTGGTGATGCAGGGAGATCAGTACAAAGGCATCATTACCGAAAGGGATTATTCCCGCAAGGTAATGCTGAGGGGAAAAAGTTCAACGGATACCATTGTGTCAGATATCATGTCAACCGACCTGCCCTCGGTGAAACCTTCTGACAGCATTGAACACTGCATGGGCCTGATGACGGAAAAGAATATCCGCTACATGCCTGTATTTGAAAATGATAAACTGGCCGGCATTATCTCCATGAGCGATGTAGTAAAGGAAACGATACTGCTGCAGAAGGAAACCATCAGCCAGTTGCAAAACTATATTACAAGCTGACTTGCCTGCTCATTAAATACCAGCGAAGCCCCGTAAGGCTTCGCTTTTTCTTTGTCCTCCGTAGCCTTGGCGAAGGAGGATTGCCCCCATCCTCCGTCCGACCGGATCGTCCGGGCGGACCTAAAGGGGAGTTAAGAACTCCATTAACATTCACAGCTCTTCTTTCGTGTTCTTTTCTTTTACAACAACGAGGTCTTTGGTGTCTACCTGCATGGGCAATAGCCCGATCTTCACCACGGCCCTTTTGCCTCTCAATTCCATCACCACTCCCACCTGGTGGTTCTTTTTCATTTTTACCTTGTCGCCTACCCTGATCTCTCCCCCCACTTCGCTGAATTTGTCATCGATCTTTTTCTGCATCCTGCTGACCATCTTTTTTTCATCTTTTTTGAACAAGAGCGCCTCCATCTGTTTCATCACTTTATCCTTGTTTTCTTCCCTGCGCCATTCTGCCAGCAGTTGCTTCAGTTTTCTTTCCATGTCTTTCAGGTAAACGATCCGCTCTTCTGCCACTTTATTTTGTTCCCTGAGCAATTCCACCTGCTGCTGGTGTTTTTCCTTATCCAGGGCCTGCTGCATTTCCTTTTTCAGCCTTTCGTTTTCCTTTATCAGCTTATTCAGCTCCTTCTCTTTTTGCTGAAGATCCTGCAGGTCCTGCTCGGTGCGGTTCAGCAGTTTGTCGAGGCGGAACTGGTCTTCATCCACTAATTGCCTGGCCCGGTTGATAAGGTTTTTATCCAGGCCAATTCTTTCAGCAATGGAGAAAGTATAGGAACTTCCCGGTTTTCCAACGAGTAACTGGTAAAGCGGTTGCAGGTTTTTTTCGTCGAAGGCCATGGCCCCGTTGATGATGCCGGCGGTTTTGCCC
>JANNUI010000283.1:0-5765 GCA_031395125.1 Chitinophagaceae bacterium
ATAACCACCATTCTTTTTCTTGCCACCGCTGCCAAAGCGTAAACTGCGTAAAGCCATTTCGGCAAGGAATGCAAAAATCCCGACAAAAATGATGGATATGATCAGCAGTCTCACATCCCGGTTCTGTATATGTGTCAGTTCATGCGCAATCACACCTTCCAGTTCCTCATCATCCAATTTATCAATGATACCTCTCGATAACGTGATGGTATAGGTTTTTTGATTGATACCACTGGCGAATGCGTTGAGAGAATCGTCCTCAATGATATTGATCTGGGGTGTCTGTATACCCAACTGGATACAAAGATTTTCAGTAAGGTTATACACCCGTTTATTTTCCATCCGTTCCAGGTGTTTGCTGCCCGTGGACCTGCGTATAAAAGAAGAATGCCCGGTAAAAGCAATGAGGAACCAGATACCAACACCGGCCAATAAAAAAGGCATAGTTCCCAGGAAAGCCTGGTTGGTATTGATTGTAGCTCCGTATCCATGTTCCGGTTCTGAGTTGGCGGCGATTGCCCAGGTGATTATATAAAGCATTCCCAGTAATAATACCGGGAATGCTATCAATAATAATAAGGAATTGCGGTTATTCCTCCTGATCTGTTGCTGGAGACCTACGTACTGCATTTTGTTAACCCCCCATTAGGGGGCATGGGGGTTAGAATTGAATCTTCGGCGGTTCTTCCATATTCTTCCGGGTATCTGTTCCCAGGTCAAACATTATTTCCCGCTTAAAACCAAAATTCCTGGCAATAAGATTACCGGGGAATGCCTCCACAGAAGTATTGTACTCTGTTGTGGCGGCGTTGAAGAACCTCCTGGAAGCAGCCAGCTTATTTTCAATATCACTGAGTTCTTCCTGTAACTGCAGGAAGTTCTGGTTGGCTTTAAGGTCAGGGTAGGCCTCCACCTGCACTTTCAGGCCGGCGAGGGCAGTACTCAATTGTTGTTCTGCAACTATCTTACCATCAATGCTGGTAGCAGCCATTGCAGCGGTACGGGCCTCTGTCACCTTCATCAGCAGGTCCTTTTCATGGGAAGCATAACCTTTAACGGTTTCCACCAGCTGGGGCACCAGGTCATGACGCTGGCGAAGCTGCACATCAATATCGGCAAATGCGTTTTGCCTGCGGTTTCTTAATCTTACAAGGCCATTATAAAGACTGATAACCCAGATAATGATAAGGGCGATAATACCGACGACGATTAAAATTGCCATGGTTGTATAGTTTAATTGAAGATGAAATTAGTGAAAAAGTGGTTTTATCGAATAATAAATATGGCTATAGGCTTTTTTATCGGTGCCATTGCGGGTATGACAGGAGAAGCAGGTAGTACCGGTTGAAATAGTATTGTTTGTTCCCTGTATAAAAGTCTCCATGGTAGAGTTTGCAAGCCGGGTGCTGCCTTTTTCCTGTAAGGTTCCATCTGTGAATTCTTTCCAGGTAGTACCTATCTGGATATAATTTTTCCGCACATCCCCATCCATCAACATGTTCAGCACACTATTATTAAGTGTTTTTAAATCCGAGTTGGTGACGGCATCATCTCCGGCGCTGCCCCAGGGCTTCCAGCGGATAATATTACCGGGGCCGATGGTAAAACCAGTGTTGGCAACAATTTTATTGCCTTCCGCATGCATGCGGGAAACATTAAAAGGGCCGGTTGTGCCATCCGCACAAAATGTCCAGGAGCCTGAAGTGTTTTGAGGAACAGTAGCAGCCGACCCCAAAGTGATTGGGGTGGGAAACTTGTTATAAGAATAAGCAGCATTGGGAGTGTTGTTGACATGCTCAAAACTTGCCCATAGCATGTCCGGAAACCACCTGACGGATCCCACAATATGCATTCCTACCATTGCAAGCTCAACGGTTTTCTGACCATTTGGGATCCATTGGGTTGCAAATTTATTATAGGTGGGAATGGTGGCTTTCATTTTTATGTAATTACCGGCGTCAGGAAGGCTTGCTGCTTCCACCCATGAACATTTGATTTCAATCGTTGCCGCTTCCGGATACCTGATAGTTTTGCCATGTGCTGCTGCATATTCGATAATGTATGACGGAGCATGTGACGGAAAACCACCTACCATATTTGTATTATTAAACTCCTGCCCTCCTTCATTTTTAGTATTATTCGTCAGGAAGGTGTGATAAAAGGCATACAGTTGGTTTACTGAGATGGAATAATATACCAATGAATTATTTTGCGACATCAGTACATCTCCTTCATCAGCCTGTCCGGGTTCCACTTCAATTTTGTTTCCTTCAGCATCCAGGAATACGGATATTCTCCCAATAATAAATTTATGTACAATGGATTTTGCATCCGGTCTTTTCCGGATCATTGGTCTCGGGTTTTGAATCACATTACCGTTATTGTCTTTGAAAACCGGGTTCATGCCATTATCCATTGTTACACTGGCTATCTCAGTTTCTGCATTAGCTTTATTTAATATAAGCGGCAGCCCTTTTGCTGACACAGGTGTTTTTTCAATCTCAAGCAACCTGCCTGTTTTTTTCTCAAAAGTTACCGGCAATTTGTTGGGACCCACTTGTGCATCCCTGATACTGAATACCCTTATTTTTCCGGGTTCATGCGGGATGAAGCTGCGTTTGCCGTCTGCATCAGGAGGTGAAACATCATAAAAGGCCGGAGAATCGAAAATGCGCTCAGTTATACTTTTGCTTACCTGGTTATCACGGGGAGACGGTACAGGAGAAGTCAGCCATAGAAAGGTTTGCTCCGACCATTTAAAGAAATCACAGTCAGAAAGCGAAGGACCCGGGCTTGGGAACAAATCACCCGGAAAGGGCCTTACTGTGCCGTTTAATGTTACATTCCCGGAATAAAACCAGGAATTAAATTCCGTTGCGGTGACAGGACACCCTCCTCTGACATAGGTAAGAGAAGTGATGGTATTTGTATGAGAGATGAAGCTTGCAGCCATTATTACTGCAAAAAGAATTGCTATAACAACAATTAGTTTTTTGGGAATGTATTTTTTCATGCCTATAGTTTTATAAACAAATATTTCCTATCCTGCTTTTGAAAATAAAGCATTTCTTAACTATGGCTTTCAGCCCTTACAATTTTTTGTAGTTCCCGGACTAATGGGAAGAGGCAGGGTGCCATGTGCAATTAATACTGGCATAGTTGTTTTATTTAACTAAATGTAACACCGGCAAAAGCGGTTTTAGCGAATAATAAATATGGCTATAAGCTTTCCAGTCGTTGCTCCCATCATCAAAAACACCCCGGGTATGGCAGGAGAAGCAGGTGGTGCCGGTTGTAATGCTGTTACTTGTTCCCTGTAAATAGGTCTCCATAGTAGAATTAGCCAGCCGAGTACTGCCTCTTTCAACTGATTCAGGGACTCCACTAACTTTCCACGTAGTACCTATTTGTATATAATTTTTTCGCAGATCCCCATCCTTCAGCATGTTCATTACACTATTATTAAGTGTTTTTAATTCTGTATTGATTAAGGGACTGCCGCTGCCCCATGGTTTCCAGCGGATAATATTGCTGGAACCAATATTAAAACCGGGGTTGGCAACAATTTTATTGCCCTCTACATGCATGCGGGAAACATTAAAAGGGCCGTTTGACCCATCGGCACAAAACGTCCAGCGGCCCGAAGTATTTTGCGGAACAGGTTCAAACAAACTGGAACTGGCCGGAGTGTTGGCGTTGCGAGTGGGAGGTTTGTTGGCGTTGCGAATGGGAGATTTGTTGGCGTTGCGAATTGGAGGGTTGTTGGTGTTGTAATAAAAATAGGTGGCATTGGGAGTATTGTCAATATGCTCAAACGTTGCCCATAGCATGTCAGGGAACCAATCAACGTTTCCCACAATATGCATTCCTACCATTGCCAGTTCAACAGTTTTCTGACCGTTTGGAATCCATTGATTTGAAGTTTTATTATAGGTGGGAATGGTGGCTATCATTTTTATGTAAGTACTGGCATCCGGAAGGCTGGCTGCCTCCACCCAGGAACATTTAATTTCCATCGGCATTACTTCGGGGTATAGAATAGTTTTGCCGAATATTGCTGCATATGCGGCGACTTTCTCCATTTCAGATTGTCGATTAAATGTATTTGCATACAAAGGAGCATCCTCATTCCTTTCGGCAGAATGAAAAAATACATAATTTTGGTTTACCGAGATGGAATAATATACCAATGAATTATTTTGCGACATCAGCACATCCCCTCCACCAGCCTGTCCTTCTTCTACTTCAATATTGTTTCCTTCAGCATCCAGGTATATAACTTTTCTTCCAATCACATACTTATTTACAATTGATTTTGGGTACGATTTTTTTCTGACCAGGGGTCCGGGGTTTTGAAACACTTTGCCGCTATTGTCTTTGAAAACCGCTTTCCCAGAATTATCCAAAGTTATGCCGGCTATCTCTGTTTGTATGCCATCTTTGTTTAATATCAAGGGCAGCCCTTTTGGTGAAACAGGAGTTTGTTCAATTTCAAGTAACCTGCCGGTTTTTTTCTCAAACATTACCGGCAATTTGTTGGCGCCTGCTTGTGCATCTCGCATGCTGAATACCCTAATTTTTCCTGGCTCATGCGGGATGAAACTGCGTTTGCCGTCTGCACCAGGAGGTGATACATCATAGAAAGCAGGAGATTCGAATATACGTTCGGTTATACCCTTGCTTACCTGGTTGTCAAGGCGAACAAACAACTGTGTGGGTGAAGTCAGCCATAGAAATGTTTGTTCCGACCATTTGAAAGAAACACAGTCGGATGTGTCATGTTTCCTTGGAAAGTCCTCACTCACAAATGGTTTTACAATGCCGTTTAATGTTACCGAACCGGATTTAAACCAGGAATTAAATTCTGCTGACGTGAGAGGACATCCTCTCTCAACAGGGACAGGAGGAATGACGGGTACCGAACGGGAACTGAAGCTTGCAGCCATTATTACAACAAAAAAAATTGTTATAATAGTAAGTATTTTTTTTGAAATATAATTTTTAATACTCATGGCTTTTTATTAAAGGGTTAAAAAAAGGAGTTTATTAAATGAGTTTTAACCTGCTTTGAAAAGCAAAGGTTTTTTACTGCGGCGGTTTGTGGTGTACAAACTATGGCACCGGATCAGCATACTGCTTACTGCAGGAACCACCATAGTTGCTATGTTTAATTGAATTTAAAATTAGTAAAAAAAGAACACAGCTTGCCCCGATTTTTCGGAGGACGACACGATTAGAAAAGATCGAAAGGGTTGCGTTCGACAGGAATGAAAACTTTCTTTCACTTCCAGGTTTCTATAACCCTCTTCTTTCAACAAAAATTGAAATGAAATCAGTCTCATTGACCTAAGTTCCCCTTTAGGGGACAGGGGCTTTATCTATTTCTTCTTATCTTTCCCCATCATTCACCGCCTATGCGTATCGTTCCGTTTGCCATTTCTGCCGTTGTTACCGCCGGTCTTGTATTTGCATTCAATAAACAATGGGGAACTATACCCCCGATGGGGAAATTTTTAAGCCCCCAGCACGGTTTATGGCAGAATGCTGAACCTTCAGGTCAGGCCTTCAATGCCGAACTGAATTTCCCGGAGCTAAATGGGAAAGCAGTGGTGTATTTTGATGAGCGCCTCGTGCCGCATGTATTTGCAGAAAATGATGCGGATCTTTATTTCATCCAGGGTTACCTGCATGCAAGGTTCCGGCTCTTCCAGATAGACCTGCAGACAAAAGCTGCAGCGGGCCGGGCCAGTGAGATAGCCGGGAAG
>JANNUI010000072.1:0-3687 GCA_031395125.1 Chitinophagaceae bacterium
GGAATGCTGTCGACTCCGATACAAGGATATTGACTTTGATCGTCAGCAATGAAAAAAAGAACTAAAGGTTTACCCGCTGGATTTTTAACGAAAGCGGGGCTGCAAAAATAGGGCATGGGCCCTTTTTAAAAAAATTTGCAGTTGATTATTTATACTTGGGAGTGTATAAACTGCTCTCCTGGACCGGTGCCTCCACCTTGTCATATCGCTTGGTATAGAGCATATAGCAGCCTCCGAATACAAAAGCCACAATGCAGGCTACCTGGAGGTAGAAAAGAAAAGCTGAAGAAGACACCCAGTTGTGGGTAAAATCCTTGTCCTGTACTTTTTGTAGTTCCTGCTGGTATTCCTGTTGGTTGCTCATACTGCGATTTTGTGCTGCAAAAATAGGGGTTCAAATCAAAAAAATCAGAAGGGTTTGCCCACAATTTCTGAAAAACGGTTCTTCTTTTTTACGAAATGCTGCCAGGCGATATTCTTTGGATAATAGCCCTTCATCAGTCCTTTTTTTGATACAGGGAAAACAGATCTCCTGCGGTGAAAAAGCCACCATTTTATAAATGCAAGCTGAGCCCGGACGATGGCAATAAAATAACCGCCATCTCCGGATAACAGGCCCTTCCATGCCGAAATGCCATCCAGCATGTTGCGGACCGGAACCACCCACAGTTTTTTTATAAACGGAAGGTTTTTCGAAAGCATGATGCGGTTGTTCCGGAAATTGAGAAAGGTTTTCAATGAATTCCCCCTCGGCAGCGTGCCGCCGCCCACATGGTAAACAACTGAGGCAGGGCATGAATAAATGGTATGCCCTGCCAGTTGTATCCGCCAGCAGAGATCGATCTCCTCCTGGTGGGCAAAAAAGTATTCATCAAATCCTTTCATTGCATGAAATACAGATGAGCGGATGAACAAGGAAGCGCCGCTGGCCCAGAAAATGGGTTCCGCTTTATCGTACTGTCCATGGTCTTCCTCGCAGATGTCAAATACCCTCCCTTTGGCAAAGGGATAGCCGTATTTATCTAACCAGCCGCCGGCGGCGCCGGAATATTCAAAAAGCTGTTTATTATGAAAAGCAAGCAGTTTGGGCTGGCAGGCTGCAATGGCTTTATCGGTTTCCAGGAGATCAACCATCGGTTGCAGCCAGCCGGGCTGCACTTCCACATCTGAGTTAAGCAGTACATAATATTCAGCGCTTACCTGTTTCAGCGCTTCGTTGTAGCCTTTGGCAAAACCATGATTTTCGGTGAACCGGATCAGCCGGACAGCCGGATAGTTCAGTTGCAGAAATTCAATGGAATCATCCGTTGAACCATTATCAGCAATGACGACTTCCATTGACGCAAAGGTGGTTTTCATCAATGCAGGCAAAAACTGCTCCAGGTATTTCTTTCCGTTCCAGTTGAGTATTACGACAGCTACTTGGGGTGAGGGGTTCAATGCAGTGAAAATATTTATTCATAAATAAGGGAAGCCGGTATATCATTGCTAAATTCGAAATATGTTTCGGCAACTCTTAAACTGGAGAACGGTACTGGCATTGGCAGGTATCCTGATCGTAAGCGGCACTATTTTCTATTCACAGTACCTGGCCCGGAAGATCAAATCAGAAGAAAAGCTGCGGGTGGAGCAATGGTACAAGGCCAGTAAGTTCATCATTAACGCACCGGATTCTGTGGATATTGATTTTGCTTCCCAGATCACGACAGAAAATAAGTCCATACCCATCATTGAGACGAATGAAAAAGACAGTATTTCCAACCACATCAACCTGGATTCTGCCAAAGCAACAGACAGGGAATACCTTGATAGGAAATTAAAACAATTAAAATCGCAGCATACCCCGTTTGAGTGGGTGGACCCCAAGGATTCCACCATCCGCAACCGCTACTATTATGGAAACTCCCGCCTGCTGGATGAGGTCCGCTATTATCCCATCATCCAGTTGTGCATTGTTGCCCTTTTTATTCTTATCACATTTCTCTCTTTGCGCAGCAGCTACCGTTCTGTGCAGAACCAGGTGTGGGCGGGCATGGCCAAAGAAACAGCCCACCAGTTAGGCACTCCTGTTTCATCACTGGAGGGATGGGTGGAGATGCTGAAAGAAGCTCCGCTCGATAAAAAGATAGTGCAGGAACTGGAAAAAGACGTGGACCGGCTCCGGTTAGTATCAGACCGGTTTGGAAAGATCGGCAGCACACCGCATCTTGAAGAAACCGACCTGGTAAAACAGATCAACAGCATGGTGGATTATATGCGAAAAAGAGCCACCGGTAAGATCGTTTTTACTGTGAATACGCATGGGCGACAGGAAGTGCCGGCTAAAATATCCGCACCTCTTTTTGACTGGGTGATCGAGAACCTGCTGAAAAATGCACTGGATGCCATGGAAGGAAAAGGCTCTATTACTGTTGGTATTACTGAGGTGGCCAAAGCAGTTCATATTGATATTACCGATACCGGAAAGGGGATCAGCAAACAGAACCTCGCCTATATTTTCAAGCCCGGCTTTACCACCAAGAAAAGGGGCTGGGGTCTTGGACTGAGCCTTTCCAAAAGGATCATCTCACAGTATCACAAAGGAGAGATCTTTGTCAAAAGTTCCGAGATGAACAAAGGAACCACTTTCAGAATTGTTCTGAAAAAATAGAAAAGGTATTAGTTGATTGCCTGCCTGCCGGTCAGGCAGGGGTATTGGTTAATTGGTAAGAATCATCGTATATTTTTTCAACTTATCGGCTATATTTGCAGTCAATTTTTGTGGAGGTTGAAGTGAGGTAATTACCCCGGGATTTTGCCTGGTAATCCAATTACCTAATCAACCAATCACCAGGATTGCCCGGGTGGCGAAATTGGTAGACGCACCACTTTGAGGTGGTGGCGCCCGAAAGGGTGTGCTGGTTCGAATCCAGTCTCGGGCACAAAGACCCCGACTGTAAGCGTCGGGGCTTTTTATTTGGAAGCGTTGCAAACTTGTTTGCAAAAGCGTACAAATAAAAAGTCCAGGCCAGCCATAGCTGGACAGGTGATTTGGGTAAGACCAATAATTCTGCATCAATGCAATTAATCCAGTCCAGGGCACAAAAGCTTTGATAAATAGTCAGAGCTTTTTATTTTACTTTTCCTTCAGCATGAATGCCGCTTTTTCTTTTGCATCAGCGAGCCAACCATCCTGCATTATACCCGTCAGTTCTTCCAGCTTTTTTGCCTGGTTGTACATTGCTGTCCCTTTTACCAGGAACTCCCTTCGGAAAGACCTTACTTTATTCCGCAACACAAAATAGTCGTGCCAGTTGCCCAGGTCGGTAAGCGCCTTGTCCAGTTTTTTCATCTGTGATTTATCGAAGAAAGGGTTTACCGGGCATTGTTTAAGCCAGTAATAAAGACTTTTCAGCAGCTTTCGGATAGCATGTGCATGCTCCCTGAATTTATCAGAAAGACCGTCCAGCTCATCCAAACAGCCCGCAGCCATTTTTTCAGTTTGCCGTGCAATTGTATCGTCTGAAAGGGGGGATAAAGAAGAATGCATCCACCCCGAAATGGAGGCAAGTTCTGCCTCAAGATCATCTGCAGCCGCTGATCGCATGGCTTTACGGGTGATCAACAGCATTTTTTTAAGATGCTGTACAAGCGGGGGAACCGTCACCTGTTCCTGTTTTGCCAGCCTGCGCAGGAGCAACAGGCAGG
>JANNUI010000284.1:0-4623 GCA_031395125.1 Chitinophagaceae bacterium
GTTTTGTGAAGCAACCCCTCTCCAAAGGATCCCTCCCGGGCCACCACTTCCTCCCCCATATACTTCATCCCGCATTTTTCCAATACCTTCAGAGATGCCTCATTTTCAGGCAATGCCCTGCCGACTATGCGTTTCAGACCCAGGTGTTCAAAACCATAGTTCAGGCAGGCGGCCGCTGCTTCGGTGGCATAACCCCTGCCCCAGGCTTTTTTCATGAACCGGTAACCCAGGTCTATTTCATTGAGCTCGGGACGCATTTTGAGTCCGCACCAGCCGATGAACCCGTTAGCAAGCGGGTCAAACTGAGGCTTTACATGTACGGCCCATCTGCCAAGGTTATACAGTACATACTGTGGCAGGATCACTGTTTCCAGAATTTCTTTTGCATGGGCCCTGTCCCTTACAGGGTCAAGGGTGTAGCGGGTCACTTCCGGATCCGGGTTAAGCTGATAAATAAATTCGCTATCATCTTCCGTAAATGTCCGGAGAAACAGTCGCTCAGTTTCTATTATAATATTCATGGCAGCTGTTGCGGGTACATTTGCTAACCCGAAAGTGGTATTGCGGGGGAATTATAAACACGGATTTTTGAAATATTATTCTTCATCCAGTCCGGGTTTTTGGTTTATATCATTTTCGGCGTTGTGGTTGTACTATGCATCGGTGTTGTGATCCTTGCCTATAACGTGGAGAAGGAAACCTGTAAAATGGCCCCCAAAAATGGAGAAGTATGATGACGATGAACTCCTGATCCGTAGATAGTGTCAGAGCAACTTTCTCACTACATCGATCACCTGCCTGAGGTTACCGGCTTCCTGGCCCCCCGCTGTGGCCAGTGTTTTCTGACCACCACCGCCTCCTTTGATCAATGGGGCAATATGCTCCTTGATGATCTTACCGGCATCTAAATTTTTCGCCGCCACGACTGTTTCTGAAATACCCACCGCTACAAATGGCTTGCCCCCGAGGTTCACACAGAGTACGGCCACATGGTCACGGAGATGGTTCTTCAGATCGAAGCAAAGTTTTTTCAACGCCTCTGCATTACTGACCTCGATAATATCGCCGATAAAATTTACGCCATTGATGATCTCATCTTTCTGCAGTAATTCATTGCGGATGCCAACCAGTTGGCGGGCCTCCATCACTTCAAGGTGCTTTTTCAGCTCGCTGTTTTCTTCCTGCAGGTCCTCTATTGACTTCCTGATGTCTTTTGGGTTCTTAAGCAATTCTTTCAAATCATCAATTAATGCAAGATGTTTATTAATGTATACCTCAGCCTGCTTACCGCACAGGGCCTCCACCCGGCGAACACCGGCTGCCACGGCCGCTTCACTTGTTAATTTGAATGAACCCAGTTCGCCTGTAGAGCCAACATGGGTGCCACCGCATAGTTCCACCGAATAGTTCGGGTCAATGATCACCACCCTTACCACATCCCCATACTTTTCACCAAACAAAGCCATTGCGCCCTGCTTCAAGGCCTCATCTTTGGACATTGACTTGATAACGACCGGAATATTCTCTCTTATCTTCTCATTCACCAATGCTTCTATCCTGGCTATTTCCTCATCGCTTACTTTGGTAAAATGAGAGAAGTCGAAACGAAGATGTTCCTCGTTTACCAACGAACCTTTTTGTGCCACATGGGTGCCAAGCACTTTTCTGAGTGCAGCATGAAGTATGTGAGTAGCAGAGTGGTGCAGTTCAATATTTCTTCTCCTGGTAGCATCCACTTTGGCGATCACTTCACCGGATAAATCAGCTGGAATTGATTCAGCAAAATGAATGATAAGGTCATTGTCTTTTTTGGTGTCGGTGACGGTGAGCCTCACCCCCAACCCCTCTCCTGACGGAGAGGGGAGTATTAAGACTCCGCTATCACCAACCTGTCCGCCGCTTTCGGCATAAAAGGGTGTTGTTTCCAGGACGACCTGGTACAGTTCCTTTCCTTTAGCCTTGACTTTCCTGTATTTAAGGATTTTTGTTTTAGCCTCCAGCGAATCATAACCAATGAAACTGTTGCTGCCTTGTTTCAACTCCACCCAATCTTCTGCATCAATACTGGTAGCGGCACGGCTGCGGGATTTTTGTTGTTCCATTTCTGTTTTGAAACCTTCCTCATCAACTTTCAATTTATTTTCTGATGCAATCAGTTGTGTCAGGTCAAACGGGAAACCATAGGTATCATATAATTCAAATGAATCCCTGCCGGAAATTTCTCCTTTGGCAATAAGGTCATCAACTCTTTTTAAACCCTTATCCAATGTTCGCAGAAATGCTTCTTCTTCTTCTTTCACCACCTTCCCTACAAAATCAACCTGCTTCCGTAATTCCGGGAATACAGTTTCAAACTGCTTTGCCAGCACCGGCACCAATTGGGTAAGCAGTGGTTGTTTATAATCCAGGTAGGAATAATAATAACGAACCGCTCTTCTTAATATCCTGCGGATAACATATCCTGCACCAGTATTAGATGGCAACTGCCCATCAGCAATAGTAAAGCTGATAGCCCGGATATGATCAGCAATTACACGGAATGCGACAGCCCCCCTGCCCCCCGAAGGGGGGTTCTGAGACTCCGAATTTTCGGAGTTGTATTTCTTCCCCACAATTTTCTCTGTTGCAGCAATTGTCCCGGTAAAAATATCCGTATCATAATTACTCTGCTTGCCTTGTATCACCCTGACCAGTCTTTCCAGTCCCATTCCCGTATCCACATGTTTAGCAGGTAGGGGATCAAGACTTCCATCTTTTTTGCGGTTGAACTGGATGAATACATTGTTCCATATTTCCATCACCATACCCGTATCATCATTGTTCACGAGCGTATGTCCGTCATTATTCGCTTCGGGACGGGTATCATAATGTATTTCAGTGCAGGGGCCACAGGGGCCGGTATCACCCATCTCCCAGAAATTATCCTTTTTGTTGCCCATTATTATCCGGTCTTCGGCAATCACTTTCTTCCATTCATTGTATGCTTCTTCATCTTTGGGCAATGCCTCTCCTGCCTTCGCTGAAGCTTCGGCAGGCAAGTTTTCATCTCCTTCAAAAATGGTTACATACAACCTGCTCTTATCTAATTTGTACACTTCTGTCAGCAGCTCCCAGCTCCAGGCAATGGCTTCTTTTTTAAAGTAGCCTGCGCCGGGCTTTGATCCGGCGTCGCCAAAACTCCAGTTGCCCAGCATTTCAAACATGGTGTGGTGATAGGTGTCCACCCCCACTTCCTCCAGGTCATTATGCTTGCCGCTGACCCTCAAACATTTTTGGGTGTCAGCCACTCTCGGGTTGGTCACTTTTTTATTACCCAAAAAATAATCCTTGAACTGGTTCATCCCGGCATTGGTAAACATCAGGGTAGGGTCGTTTTTTACCACGATCGGGGCCGAAGGAACAATTACATGTCCCCTGGTACGGAAAAACTCCATAAAAGCCTCCCGGATATCTGCGCTGGTCATCATAAGGTGAAAAGTGAATGGTGAATGGCGAATGGTTTGTTCATAAGGCATATGTCATTATTGCCCGGTAGAATTCCTGCAGCACAAGAGTGTCCTTCGATAAACTCAGGGTAAACTGCAACAGGCGATGATAGTAGTATTACTGCTGGCAACATAAACAATTCCTTTTTTCTCTCCTTTTCACCCGGTAATTCGGGTTGATTTTTGCTGTTTATGGGGCTATATTTGTCAGCCCCGTATGGCGGGCAAAGGTAAAATATTCAGGCCGCATTTGTGGTTTGAGACCGGGATAAGGCTTTCTGATGAAGAAAATAAAGTATTACTATAATACCAATACGCTCCGTTACGAAAAGCTGGAGACACCCCTGCGGGTGAAGCTGCTGCGGGTATTTGGTTTCCTGGCAGCCGCCCTGGTGACGGCCGGCCTCATCTCTTACCTGGCATTCCAATTCATCGGCTCACCCAAAGAACGGATCCTGCAACAGCAGAACAGGGCACTAAAGGATAATTATAACGAACTGGAGGATACCCTTGCATCCATTCAACGGCAGATGAAGGAACTGGAGAAAAGGGACAACGATGTGTACCGGGCCATTTTTGAAGCCAACCCCATACCCGACAGCGCCAGGGCAAAAGAAATAGAGGAGAAACTGGAAATTGCCAAAGTGGAACGGTTAAAGGACCACCAGCTTGTTTCATCCATCACTGCCACCATCAATAACATCAGCAGCCGGATCGCCGCCCAGAAAAGATCCTATGACGAAGTGGAGGAACTGGTGAAGAATAAAGAACAATTGCTGGCGCATACACCCGCCATTCAACCGGTGAGCAATAAAGATCTGAACCGTATTGCATCCGGTTTTGGTTACCGTATTGACCCGGTGTACAAGACCACCAAGTTTCATGCAGGGCTCGATTTTTCAGCGCCACAGGGCACTCCTATTTATGCCACTGCCGATGGTACCATTTCCACTTCGGGTAATACCGGCAATGGATATGGCAACCATGTTATCATCAACCATGGCTATGGTTATGAAACACTGTATGGCCATATGGTCAGGGTGAAATCGAGAGCAGGGCAAAAAGTAAAAAGGGGTGAAGTGATCGGCTGGGTGGGCAGCACCGGGAAATCAACCGGGCCGCACTGCCACTATGAAGT
>JANNUI010000190.1:0-3008 GCA_031395125.1 Chitinophagaceae bacterium
CCACTAAGACACAAAGGCTCAAAGTCACACAAAGCTGTCTTAGTGAAGCCTTAGTGACTTTGTGTCTTTGTGGCATTTTTTCTTTTTTCTATTGAAACCCGATCCTTCGGTAAACTCAGGACTATCGGGTGAGACATTAACCAAAAACAAATCCCGCTGTAGACACAGCAGGATTTGATGTAATGGTTCTGATTAAGCTTTTCGGCCAGGATCACTCCTGTTTTATATCTTCTTTACTTACTAATTTCAGTTTGGTTTGTCCCTGTACAAGATTACGGTATTTTTCCAATATTTCAGCGGGCTGCAGCTTGTCATTGATCAATAAAGAGTCGCCGCTCAGTTCGATGCTGTAGCTGGCTCCCTCAATCAACCCGTCGGTCCGCAGGGCCTTTACCAGCTCATTTTCACTTTTGCTGTCAGCAGTTACAGTTATTTCAGTACTGTGAGAAGCATTATTGCCTTTTGCATCCATTTGGGCAAGGGTGGGGGCTATCACCAGCGATACGATTGACATCAGCTTGATCAGGATGTTCATAGAGGGGCCTGAGGTATCTTTAAAAGGATCACCCACGGTATCACCTGTTACCGAGGCTTTATGCGGTTCTGATTTTTTGTAAAACATCTCGCCGTTTATTTCTACACCTTTTTCAAATGATTTCTTGGCATTGTCCCATGCGCCACCGGCATTGTTCTGAAACATTCCCATCAATACACCACACACTGTAGCACCCGCAAGAAAACCACCCAATGCTTCTGCGCCTAGGCCGGGAGTAAAACCAATAATTAAAGGAGAGATGATAGCAATAGCGCCGGGCAGCATCATTTTTTTAAGAGAGGCCTTTGTTGAAATAGCCACACATTTATCATACTCGGGTTTGCCTGTTCCTTCCATGATACCCGGAATAGTGCGGAACTGCCGGCGAACTTCTTCCACCATTGCCATGGCTGCTTCACCAACGGCACGAATAGCAAGCGAAGAAAATATAAACGGAATCATGCCACCTACAAACAGGCAGGCTAATACATTTGCTTTATAAATATCAATACCTGTGATACCGGCTACACCAACAAAGGCTGCGAACAATGCCAGTGCTGTTAATGCAGCAGAAGCAATCGCAAAACCTTTACCTGAAGCAGCAGTAGTGTTGCCCACAGCATCCAGTACATCTGTTTTCTCTCTTACTTCTTTGGGCAATTCACTCATTTCCGCAATACCACCCGCATTATCAGCAATGGGGCCGAAGGCATCGATAGCTAACTGCATGGCCGTAGTGGCCATCATACCAGCAGCAGCAATTGCCACACCATAAAGACCCGCACACTCATAAGAGCCCCAGATACCGCCCGCTAAAACAAGTATTGGCAGGAAAGTGGATTCCATTCCTACAGCCAAACCACCGATCACATTGGTGGCATGACCAGTAGAGGATTGCCGGATGATTGACTTCACAGGACGTTTGCCCATGGCAGTATAATATTCGGTGATCATGCTCATTAAAGTACCCACCACCAATCCAACACCTATAGCGCCCAGCACACCCCATTTGGTAAATTCATGTCCGCGGAGCACCATTGTTTCAGGTAAGATAAAATATACAAGGCCGATAGAAGCAAGGGCCGTTAATACAATAGAACCCCAGTTGCCCATGTTCAGCGCCTTCTGCACACTATCGGTATTGATACCAGCTGCATCGCTTATACGAACAAACCAGGTGCCTACAATGGAGAATAATATTCCGGTACCGGCAATCATCATCGGCAGAAGGATGGGGGCAAGGCCGCCAAATTCATCCACCGATCTTGTTTCCTGCCCCAATACCATGGTGGCCAACACTGTTGCCACATAAGAACCAAACAGGTCGGCGCCCATACCGGCCACATCACCTACATTGTCGCCCACATTATCTGCAATAGTTGCCGGGTTTCTTGGATCATCTTCGGGAATACCGGCTTCCACTTTACCAACGAGGTCGGCGCCCACATCGGCGGCTTTTGTATAGATACCGCCGCCTACACGGGCAAACAGGGCGATAGACTCTGCGCCAAGTGAAAAACCTGTCAGTACTTCGATAGCTGTCAGCATTTCACTGCCATTTACCGAAGCGCCATCAGGTACAAAAAACATTTTAAGCGCTATAAACAAACCACCCAATCCTAATACTGCGAGACCAGCCACACCAAGACCCATTACTGAACCACCGGTAAAAGAAACTTTCAATGCTTTGCTGAGACTGGTTCGGGCAGCATGCGCAGTTCTGACGTTAGCTTTGGTTGCGACCTTCATCCCGATATAACCTGCCACAGCGCTGAACACAGCACCGACAACAAATGCACCGGCAATCATCCAGTGGGAGTGAGGGTTGGTGCTGGCCATCACGGCGAGCAGTATAGCAACAATTACCACGAAGTATCCAAGGATCTTCCATTCAGCTTTCAGAAAGGCCATTGCGCCCTCGGCAATGTGTTTGCTGATTTCTTGCATTCTTTCATTGCCTGCATCCTGTTTTGCCACCCATTTGAACTTAACAAGGGTGTAGAGTAATCCAACCAGGCCCATGACGGGAACGAGATAGATCAATTTGTCCATAAGAGTTGATTCTTAACCAAAATTTATTGAAAGACCGCCTTCGCTAAAGCTACGGCGGTCAGGCCACTGTTGCCAGGCTATGGCGGCCGAGGCCGGCAAAGATAGGGGAAAATGAGTTTCAGGATATTGGTTCTGTTTTTTTGATTACTAAGGCTAATGCCCTGATTGGGCTGAAGTTGCAGAGTTTATCCTGAGAGAAACGAAGGGCTCTGTTCATCGGTTTGTTCGCTAATCATCATACCGGACCAAGTCTCTTAAATGACTCACTCAAACAGTCAATAATATCACCCGCCACCATAGCTTCCTGCGAAAACTTTATTGCTGCAAAGTCACCCGCCAGCCCATGCAGGTAAACCCCGAGAATAGCAGCTTCGACCGAACTGTATCCCTGCGCCAGCAGGCCGGTTAAAATACCAGTCAG
>JANNUI010000198.1:0-7761 GCA_031395125.1 Chitinophagaceae bacterium
TGAATGATAAAAAGAAGTTCTAGTTCTCTGAAATTTGATGATCAAAGAACTAATGTTGAAATGGAAGAACGATCTGTTTGTAAATGTGAGAGTACACCGTCCCTTCTCTACCCGAGAAGGGAAAGAGGGTCAGACGATAAATGTCTGACTCCGACCGTAGCGTCGGAGGTGAGGTATAGAACTGGAACATGGTGTGGCAGGGCATTAATGCCATTTTTGGAAGCTCCGCCACATTCCATGCACTCACTATCAGCCGGCGGCTGTCCGGGTTCTTTTTTATCTGTGAGATCAGATCGCTTATCTGGTCCACCACTTTCCCATCACTGCCTTCCCAACTGCGCCATTGTTTGCCGTAGACAGGGCCCAGTTCACCATTTTCATCGGCCCATTCATCCCAGATCCTGACGCCATTTTCTTTCAGGTAAGCAATATTCGTTTCCCCTTTCAGGAACCAAAGGAGTTCGTGGATGATACTTTTCATATGCACCTTCTTGGTGGTTACCAGGGGAAAGCCTTTTTGCAGATCAAACCTCACCTGGTAGCCAAATACACTTTTGGTGCCGGTACCTGTACGGTCTGTTTTTTTTGTTCCGCTATCAAGAATATGCTGTAATAAACCGAGATACTGCTGCATGACCGCAAGTTAGCAAAAAGGGGAATGGTTAACAGGAAGTGGCAGGCAGCTGTGGGGAAACTGTTAATTGAGCATAAACAATCCGGGCATTGATAAAGATCATCCGTACGGGCCAAACTGCTGCATACCTTGGTTTAACGAAAAACCACTGTATGATAAATTCCAGAAGATTTTACAAAGAGCTCGGCAACCTCTTCTATGCCATTGCTGCAGCGGATAAAAATATCAGCACCAAAGAAAAAAAGGTACTGGACGACGAAGTGCAGTTTGCATGGAAGCATTACGACAAAACCACTGACCGGTTCGGGACCGACAGGGCCTTTCTCATCGAATTTGAATTTGAAACAATGGAAGATATTGATGAGCCGGCTGCAAGCGCCTACCAGTCATTTGAAATATTCTTTAAAGAGTATGAAACAGCAATTGACAACCCAACCCGGACCCGGATATTCAGCAGCGCCCGGCACATTGCGGAAGGGGTACGAAAAATCAACCAGGATGAACTGGTTTACCTGGTACGGCTGAAAAAACTTTTAAAGGTCTGAGCCATTTACTTCCAGCTTTTAATCCCTCCTTTAACCGGTTTATCCGTTTCCCTTGCGGTTGTTGCTTTGAAGTGATAATATCTGCCAGCAGAACTATTTCCCTCATTTTCTTACCTTACTCTACAAAACAATTGCTGATGAAAAACTTTACTGATCCCAATGTTGGGGTACAAACTTCATTGAACGGGCTTACGGTTCAAAATGAGAAGGACGGCTGGTCCGTGCTGCAAAACGCTGCAGGTGATCACCTGAGTGTCCGCTTCAGCTTCCATTTTTTTAATGACCTGCAGCAGATCTCAGCTTATCTCCAAAATGAAGTTCAGCAAATTGCCGCCGGCAATGATCTGGCAGGCGATGAGGGGCTGCAGCAGCTGGGCAATGACAGTGTGATGGCGGTCTATTACCAGTACATTGACAACACCTCACATTTGGTAGTGTTGGCAGCTAAAATAATTCCCGGAAGACCGGGAATACTGTATATGGGTGTCACCAAATCAGAAGCCCTGACAGGCCCCTGCAGGCAGTTGTTCCATGATGCAAAGCCTGCTGCAATGGCGGAGACAGGTAAAAATGATGCAAAAACAGCGAAGCAACTGGCTAATCATATGCTCAGGTATATGCATGGATATACATCCAATACATCCGGTGGCGGCGGCACCAGCACCGATAAGTCATTCAGCCTTTTTGAGGACGGTTCATTCCGGTATTCGTATGCCAGCGTGGTGAGCATGGGAAGCCTGGGTGGTGGCACCAGCCGTAATGAAGGCTTTGGCACATGGCAAGTGCAGAAAGATGGACAGACACCCTGCCTGGTACTTTACTGGCATCTGGGATCGGTGGGAGTTTACCGGCTCGAATGGGGCGAACCGGGTAATATTTTTTTAGATGGGGAGAGATACCTGCTTGACAATTTATAGCAGGCTTCTTCTTTTCAGTTCCTTTTTGATCAGCCCCAGTTCCCTTCCAGTTTGCCCGCCTACCGAAGAATTCTCCTGCGCCCGGCGCATCAGGTAAGGTATCACATCCCTGATGGGGCCAAAAGGCAGGTATTTGCTCACACTGCAACCGGCATGTGCCAGGTTGAAAGTAATATTGTCACTCATTCCGTATAACTGACTCCAGTGCACATGCGGATGATGAAGCGACAGGCCTTTTTCCAGCAGGAGTTGTGTCGCATACAAATTGCTGTATTCATTGTGCGAAGCCACCACGAGGGCGATCCGGTCAATATGATCAATACAGAACTTCACCCCTTCATTGTAATGCCGGTCGCTGCTTTCTTTGTCAGGCTGTATGGGTGACGGATATCCTTTTTCTTCCGCTCTTCTTCTTTCTTTTTCCATATATGCACCCCGTACCAGTTTGGCGCCGAGAATAAAATTCCTTTCCACTGCCGCTGCATATGAGTCTTTCAGAAAATCCAGCCTGTCGTAGCGGTAATGCTGGAGCGTATTATATACCACACAGCTTTCTTTGTTGAATGTATCCATCATCATGATAGTAAGTGCATCCACGGGGTCCTGTATCCAGGTTTCTTCCGCATCAATAAACACACCCACATTTTTGGCAGCGCCGGTTTCACAAACCCGCATCACCCGGTGGCGAACACGGTGCCATTCTTCCTTTTCTGCCTGGTCCAGTTCATCAACAGCCTTCAGGTAACGCTTCATCAGTGTTCCGCTGGCTGTATGCATCATGCCATCCAGTTTTTCCAGTAAAGAGAAACGGGCAAAGCCGGTTACCTTCACACTCATGAAAGGAATGTTGGGCTGCGTAGCGGCATAATTGATCACCCGGATAAATTCTTCACAGGCATTGTCAAAGTTTTCCTCCCCCTCCTTTCCTTCTACTCCGTAATCCAAAATGACCTGGACTCTATACTCCCCCAGTTTCTTTGCAACTATGGATGTTTCCTCCAGGGTTTCCCCGCCAACAAATTGCTGAAAAATGGTCCGGCGGATAATACCGTTCACCGGCAATCCTGCTTTGATTAACCAGGGTGCCAGCCGGCTGCCCACCTTTACTAACCAGGGCTGGCCCATCATGGAGAAGAGGAACCTGGCCTTCTTTAGTTGCTCACCGGATTTGTATTCAAAGGCAAACTCGGTATTGTCAAAAGAAATTTCAGGATGGATCTCCATATAGCAGGTGTAAATAAACCGGGCAAAGATAGGGCGAAGAATATCACTTTGTACTGATTTCAATGGTGCATCCGCATCCCTTACCTTTGCCCCGCCTTCGCCAGGTAATTGTCAATCATCTTTATTTAAAATCTGCTACGGCGGGCAGGTAAAAATTTCTGGTATGGAGTCTAAAAAAGCTGCCCAGAGTATCATCATCATGACGGAGATCGTACTCCCGAATGATACCAATGTTTTCGGAAACCTGATGGGCGGACGGTTGATGTACTGGATGGATATTGCTGCTGCACTGGCCTCACAGAAACATTGTAATGCACCGGTGGTAACAGCATCGGTTGATAATATATCTTTTGAAAGCCCGATCAAACTGGGCAATGCAGTGCACATTGAAGCCAAAGTGACAAGGGCCTTCAACTCATCCATGGAAGTGCACCTGAATGTGTGGGGGGAAGACCTGACCCAACAATATAAATACAAGAGCAACGAGGCGTACTATACTTTTGTAGCCCTTGACCCCAACCGCAAACCAAGGCCAGTGCCGCAGTTGGTTGCTGAAACAGAAGAAGAAAAAAAATTGTTTGACGGGGCTTTAAGAAGAAGGCAACTCAGGTTAATTCTCGGCGGCAAATTAAAACCGGATGATGCGACAGAACTGAAAGCTCTGTTTACCCCACCCCGATAGCTATCGGGGCCCTAAAGGGGCTTACGAAACTGTCCGAAAGCTCAAGTCCATTTACATGATTTTTTTATCCCTGGCTTTGCACCATTATGTTGCCAGCAATACTCCTCTTTAGAGACGGGATGAAATTTCAATTGTAAGATTAAAGTTGATAAGATTTCCTGTTCCCGACTCCTGACTACCGGCTATAGACTCCAGACTACTTATCCGTCGTTTGCCAGTGATGTTTCCCCATCATCATGTATTTCTTGCTCTGCTCGATGGAGTCCATTACCTGTGCCAGTATATCTTCAGCGGGTGCCTCGTAGTTGATCTGCAGTGGTTCCTTGAATGTGATGGATAATACCGAGCTCTTCTTTTTAAACTTCAGCCCTTTCTTATTAAAAGCCCTCCAGAAGCCGCTGATCACAACAGGAATCACCACCGGTCTCACCTGTTTGATGATCATAGCAGTTCCTTTTCTGCCCGGTGCAAATGGTTTGGTGGTTCCCTGCGGAAAAGTGATAACCCAGTTATTATCCAGTGCCTTCAATATCTTCCTGGTGTCTGACGGGTCCAGTCCTCTTCTCACCTCCTTGCCCCCGGCCCTCCAGGTCCTTTTCACGGTCAGTCCGCCTGCCAGCAGGAAAAGACGGCTGATCAGACTGCCTTTCATGGTTTCCTCAGCCGCCACATAGTTTACCCTTGTAAAAGGGTTGAGGAGGTAATAAGGGATACCAAGACGATTGTTCTTCCCCCATTTTACCGCACAAAAGATGTGCAGGAAAGTGATCACATCTGCAAAATAGGTCTGGTGATTGCTGACAAACAGTACTTTTCTCCGGGGAAGATTATTAAAATGCTCCGTACCGGAAATTTTTAGTGTGTTGATAATGGCAAGCCCGGGATAAGAAAAAAGGCCCACAAAAAAATAGACGATCTTCCTGACGGGATGAAAATTCCTTAACCGTTCGCCGATAGATGCCATAATCTTTATTTGATGCTATCTGATACTCAAATTAAAGAATTGTCAATAAAGTTCCCCGGGTTCATTGAAAACAATATACAGCTGAAGATCAAAATAGTTTCCCCTATTAATACAAAAAAGGCTGCACGGATGTGCAGCCTTATAAAATAATTCCCTTTATTATTCTGGTTTTGCTTCCCCCGCGGTTCCCTCTTCTTTCCCACTGTCCCCTTCCGTATCGGTACGGGCGGACATCTTCTTCTTCAGGTCAGCAAGCACTCCCAGGTCGCCCAGGGTTGCTTTTTCCACCTTGCTCTGTACAATCTTCACTGCCTTACGGGTAGTTTCAGTTTCAGTCCTCACCTCTTTCTTGGCAACTTCGGCAGCATCTACCTGCCCCTGCTCCCAGATACGGGTATGCGAAACAACGATCCTTTTTTCATTCCTGTCGAACTCGATCACCATGAAGGGTGCTGTTTCATCAGCGCCGATACTCTTTCCGTCCTCTTTTGAAAGATGACGGTTAGGGGCAAACCCCTCAAGACCATACGGCAATTGTACAGTGGCTCCTTTATCGTCACGGCGGATCACAACGCCTTCATGCAAAGTGCCAATGGCAAATGTGTCCTGCAGGGTATTCCAGGGATCTTCTTCCAGTTGTTTATGACCAAGCTGCAGTTTCCGGTTGTCTTTGTCTATTCCCAGGATCACCACATCAATGTTAGAACCTACTTTGGTGTACTCACCGGGATGGTTGAAACGCTTCAGCCAGCTCAGGTCGCTGATATGGATCATACCACCGATACCGGGGGCCAGTTCCACAAACACACCGTAGTTGGTGATGTTTTTCACTAACCCTGTATGGCGGCTGCCTTCTGCAAACTTTGCTTCGATATCACTCCAGGGATCGGGTGAAAGCTGCTTGATGGAAAGGCTCATCTTGCGGTTGGCCTTGTCAAGCGTCACCACTTTGGCTTCATGCTCATCACTCAGTTTGAAGAATTCCTTGGCATTGATCGGTGTATTGGCCCATGTGATCTCTGATACATGCACCAGGCCTTCCACACCCGGCTGTATCTCGAGGAAAGCGCCATAGTCTTCAATATTTACCACTTTACCCTTCACAACATTACCTTCCACGATATTTTCTGCCAGTACATCCCATGGATGAGGGGTCAGTTGCTTCAGGCCAAGGCTGATACGTTTTTTCTCATCATCAAAATCCAGCACCACCACATTGATTTTCTGATCCAGCTTCAGCACTTCTGACGGATGAGAGATACGGCCCCATGAAATATCAGTAATGTAAAGCAGGCCATCCAGTCCACCCAGGTCCATAAAGGCGCCAAAATCGGTAATGTTCTTCACGGTTCCTTCCAGCACCTGGCCCTTCTCCAGTTTGCTCATGATCTCAGCACGCTGTGCTTCAATATCGCTTTCAATAAGTGCTTTATGTGATACAACGGCATTCTTGATGGTCTCATTGATCTTCACCACTTTGAACTCCATTGTTTTTCCTACAAACTGGTCGTAATCGGTCACCGGCTTCACATCAATTTGTGAGCCCGGCAGGAATGTTTCCATTCCAAATACATCCACGATCAGGCCACCCTTGGTTTTGGAGGTAACAGTACCGGTGATCACTTCACCTGTTTTATGTACTTCCACGATCTTTTCCCATGCACGGGTGATGCGGGCCTGGCGGCGGCTCAGGTTCAGATGTCCTTCCCTGTCTTCTTTCTCTACGATCAACACTTCCACTTCATCACCAACAGCCAGGTTGGGCAGGTCACGGAATTCATTCAGAGAAATCAAGCCATCGCTTTTAAATCCGATGTTAAGCACTACGTCAGTTTTTGTTAACCCAACAACAGTGCCTTTCATCATTTGTCCATCGTCCAGTTGCACAAACGTGTTGTCATACACACTATGATACTTTTCTTTCTCTTCTTTTGTGTAAGTAGTGATGTGACGTTTGTCAACACTCCAGTCAAAATCATCATGTGCAGTTTGAATGGTAGTTGTTTCGGTTTTTGGAATTTCGGAAGCTGTAGCTTCCTCAACAGGTGCAGTTGTTGTCGCTGTAGTTGCATCCGCATTATCTGCAGAGGCAGTCTCCTGTTCATCAGCGTTTAATTGTTTTCGAATAATGTTTTCAAACATGTAAATTTATCCCGAAGGGTTTAATTATTTCGGGGCGGCAAAGATAGGGCAAATAGTCGGGAGTCGGGAGTTCTGAGCCGGGAGTTTTTCGACTTATGCTAAAAGCTGCAAGACATTGATTGGGCAAGGGTTACAGGGTTTCTTATAAGCAGGCGAAGGGCTCCATTCAGGGTTCGGTTCAATGCTCATCAATGAATTCTTATTACATTCACCAAAAAAAAATTGCTTTATCAATTTCTTAAAATTCTTTCCCGTCTTGCCATGCTGATATGGTGCCGCCGGATCATTATTAACACACCGGAACTGCTTAAAGAAAATGGACCGCTACTGATTGCATGTAATCATCCCAACTCTTTTTTAGATTCAGTGATCCTTGATACACTGTTTCAAAAGCCTGTCTGGAATCTGGCGAGAGGTGATGCTTTTAAAAACAAAAAAATAAACAGGATTCTTGCTGCCTTAAAAATCCTTCCGGTGTACCGTACAAGCGAAGGATCGGAAAACGTACCCGAAAATTATAAAACATTTGAAGCCTGCATTTCAATATTCCAACAAAACGGAGTTGTCGCTATTTTCAGCGAAGGGAAATGCACTAATGAATGGCATTTGCGTCCATTGAAAAAAGGAACTGCAAGGCTTGCCATAAAAGCATG
>JANNUI010000235.1:0-2288 GCA_031395125.1 Chitinophagaceae bacterium
CGGAGCATTTTGAGAAAAAAGAGGAGATACTGGTTTCATATAAAAGGGTGTTGCGAACACCTTTTCATACAGGCTGGCATTTTATCAAAGCTCTCTTCGGGCTCTTTAAATCCAAATAGCGGAATTACCAATGACAACATACTGCACCATTATTACAAAGAATTACCTGCCGCTGGCGAAGGTGTTGTATTTGTCGCTCAAGAAACAAAACCCTGATATCATTCTTCATGTATTGGTGGTGGATGACGAAGTGAAACAGGTCGGGGGAAATATGAAAATGCTTTCGCTTTATGATCTGTCTGGCAGTAGCTTTTTCAAAGACATTGAAAAGAAATATGCCCATACCAATGCTGACCAGTTCCGCTGGGCATTGAAACCTGTACTGGTCGGTCACTTGCTTCAGCAGGGATATGAAAAAGTGATCTTTGCGGACCCTGACCTGTATTTTGTAAACAACTTTGACTGGCTGTTTGATCTGCTTGACACTCATTCTGTTCTTCTCACCCCTCATTGGGCCGATCTTGACATTATCAACAGTGAAGACAGTGTATTGTCGGTACTCCGCAACGGCCTCTTCAATGCCGGCTTTGTAGCCGCCAGCCAAAAAGGATTACCCGCTATCAACTGGTGGGCCGGCATGTGTCACTACAAAACAGAAAAAAAACCAGAGCTCGGCATTTATGATGACCAGAAATATCTGGACATGCTGCCCGTGCAGTTTGAACATGTACATATCCTGAAACACCAGGGCTGCAACCTGGCCTCCTGGAACATACAAACCTGTAAAAGGGAACTGGTGGATGGAAAGCTGCTGATCAACAAACAATTTGAACCGGTATTCATCCATTTTGCCAAAGACACGATCGCCAATATCCTGAACAGGAATGATGCCTTGCTGAAACCTTACCTGGATGAATACATCCGGTTGTTGTCCGGTAACGGGTTTGACCTGCTAAAGAACCTGGATGATCTTTCTCCCGCAAAGTACAGTTCCGGGTTCTATAAATTGAAACACAACCTCCGTTTACGTACCCGCCTGAAACGATTTTTGTACAAACTGGCCGAAAAACTCTGATCCTTGTCTGCACCGGGTCATATCGTCATCGCCTGTTCTTACCTGCATGTTCCCGGCGGTTATGAAAAAGCTGTTATTACCACAGCGAATCTATTTGCAGAAAAAGGGCACCCGGTCACCCTGCTCATTCTTGACCATACAGCTGATACCTGGTACCCCGTTCACAAAGATGTAAAAATTGTTCACCAACCGGTCACCTTCGGCATCACCCCAAAAGGAAATACGATCAGCAGGAAGATCTGGCTTTGGAGAGACATACAAAAACTAAAGCGGATACTGAAAACACTCCGCCCCGCTTATCTCATCTGCTCTGAATATACATTTGCGGTAGCTGCTGTACTGGGAGGTGCCAGGAGGTTCACCCGGGTCTGCTCCTGGGAGCACCATCATTTTGCAGCACAGCAATTGAACGGTTTCTGGAAATTACTGTTCCGCTATGCTTATAAAAGGCTGGATGCTGTTGTAACGCTCAATAAGGATGAACAACAATACTACTGGCCATACAGCAAGAGACCCTTTGTCATTCCGAATTTCGTTTCCCCTCCTTCCGCTATGCATATTGCCACCAAAAAAGATCCCGGCTTTACCCTGTTAAGCGTTACCCGTTTCAACCACATCAAAGGCATTGACCTGCTGATGGCCGCTGCAAAGATCATTCTTCCGCAAAACCCGCAACTGAAATGGAAAGTGATCGGCTATGGAGAGCAGAAAGATGTTTTTCTTGATTTCATAAAAAAGGAGAATTTATCTGCGCAACTTATTTACAAGCCGGCCGATAAAACGGATATAACAGAAGATTACAGGGATGCTTCGCTGTTTGTAATGACATCAAGGAACGAATGCTTCCCGCTGGTACTGCTGGAAGCCATGAGCAACGGACTGCCCTGTATTGCTTTCGACTGCGATACCGGACCCCGGCATATCATTCAGCAAAATAAAAGTGGCCTGCTGGTGAAAAAAGAGAATATACAAGAATTGGCAGCTGCGGTCAGTATATTGATCAGCGATTTGGAGAGAAGGGAGGAAATGAGCAGGAATGCACTGGTACAGGCCGGCAACTTCAGCCCCGACAGGATATATGGAATCTGGAAACAGTTATTCAGCTGAGCGGCGGGCCTGCTTTGCGGGATAGGGATACTTTATCCTCCGCCATTTTCTTTTGAACCAGGCGGAAGCTTTCTGAAAGAAATTTCTTTCATCACTCAGCAATTTT
>JANNUI010000249.1:0-2138 GCA_031395125.1 Chitinophagaceae bacterium
CAAATTGCCAACTATTCTTATCTTGCACTCATCTAATTATCCTTCGAAAAGCAAGTTTGTCGGAAACGATAGGCGTGGATTGTCTTCTATTAACTCAACCAGAAAGCGACAAACCACATTATTAACTCTAAAAAGAGTCAATATGCTTATCGTTTATTTAGAAAAACTAAATGCTTTTGCGAAAAAACATTCCGATGCCCGGAAAAGCCTGGCAACATGGCAGGATGTAACAGAGAAAGTTATTTGGAAAAACAAGCAAGACGTGCTGACTGATTTTCCTAATGCCAAAATGATAAAGAACAACCGGGCAAGATTTGAGATAAATCACAATACTTACCGGCTTATTGTTTTTATTAATTATGATGCTCAAAGGGTGGTTATCCGTTTTATCGGCACTCATAATGAATACGACAGGATAGACCCAGAAACCATTTAAAACAGCAGAACATAATGAAGCAATGGCTGCCTATATCAAGCGATCAGGAATACAAAGAAGCAGCTCAACGCTTTGAGGAGATATATGATGCAACAAAAGCTTCTCCTGATTATAAAGAAATGCTGCTGCTTTCATTGCTGATAAATGATTACGAAAAAAAACATTTCAACCTCCCTGAAGTGAACCCTATTGAAATGATAAAGATCCGCATGGAAGATTTTGGTTACACTGCTTCTGATTTAGCCAAAGAGTATGGCGATAAAGGGACAGTAAGCAAAGTGCTGAATTATAAGCAACCGCTTTCCCTTACAATGATCCGCAAATTCAGCAAGCTGCTCCGAATCCCGGCAGATGCGCTGACCAAAGAATATAAATTGCACCCCTGATGCACACCCGTCACCTCGGCCGCTCCACTTTCGGCAACCCTGCTAATAACGGCAACCTGATGACCATCGAAGAAGCCCACTCTTTACTGAATGAATGGGTCCCAAATGAGCGCCTCTGCCTGCATATGAAGCAGGTGGCTGCCAATATGAAAGCATGGGCGATTGAGAAGGAAGGCGCCAATGAACCGACTGCCCGTAAATGGGAGCTGGCCGGGTTGCTGCATGATGCCGATTGGGAAAAGTTTCCTGATGATCATTGCCGGGTAATTATTGAAGAACTGGAAAAAAGGAATATTGACCCGGATGTTATTCACTGTATTGCCTCCCATGGCCCAAAAATATTTGGGGTGGAGCCGGAGAATAAAATGGATAAGATGATCTATGCCATTGATGAACTTTCCGGTTTTATTCATGCTGCAGCCCTCATCCGCCCCACCCTGTATGAAGGGCTTGAAGTAAAAAGTGTGCTGAAAAGACTGAAGACCCCCTCCTTTGCCGCACAGGTAAGCCGGGAGGATATAACAGATGCATTGTCACGGATTGATGTAACACTGGAAGAGTTGATCCAGTTTATTATTGACCATCAGCAATCCGTGTCGTAATTCCCCTTAGTTAAAATATTTTTAATATTTCTTTAAACCCGGCAGATCAAACAGGGTCACAAAAACTGCATGTGTGTTTCCCAACCCTGTCGTAAGAACATTTAGTCACCAAAAAAAAATCAGTATGAGAAAGCTCTACGCTTTGCTCGCAGGGTTTTTCTTGACCCTGCTGGCAGGTACTACCCATGCCCGACCCGTTACACCTGACGTAGCCAATTTCACTTTTACAGTTGATCATGCAACAAAAAATGTGGTTTTCACCAACACTTCCACGCTGGGGAATGAGCCGGGGATCCGCCGTGCATTCTGGAGTTTTGGCGATGGCAGCGGCACATGGACCCATCCGCTCCAGGGGACTCAGCATCAGTACCAGCACCCCGGTACTTATACGGTGTGTCTGAAGATCTTCCGGTACCGGCCCAATCATCAAGATTCCGTTTTAGCAGCCCAGGTCTGTAAAACAGTTGTCATCAACACGGTTTGCCGTGCGGATTTTGAGAAACTGCCGTTAGCAACAGCCAATAATCCCCTACGGGCAACATTCAAAGCGCTGCCCTGGCATAATGATAATAAAAGACCAGTAAGAATTTGCTGGACCTTTGGTGATGGCAGTGATACCTGCATCCAGTATTCCAATACCAATCCCGGCCCTTACATTGTTCATCATACTTATGCAAACCCCGGTATATACCAGGTCTGTGTAAGAATACTTTA
>JANNUI010000267.1:0-5994 GCA_031395125.1 Chitinophagaceae bacterium
GATTCTAAACACCCCTTTAGGGGATGGGGGTTTTACAACTTCTCAAGCATCTCCACCACTTTCTCCCTTTTCAGGATGACATAGCCGATACGGTCATTGCTGATGCCCTCTTTGAGCTGGTAGCTGAATGTCAGTTGTTCATCATTTACATTGGTCTCAAAATAACGGAAGGAGATATTGGGATAGGTTTTCAGTTCTTCCCCAATCTCGTACAGGTGAGTGGATAGAATAAAAAGTGAGTTTTTGATCTTTATCAGGCCTTTGATCACCGTAAGTGAACATTTCATGGCATCCTGCACATTAGTGCCTTTGAAAAGCTCATCGATCAGCACCAGCCATTTCTTACCGTCATTGATCTTCTCTATGGTATTCTTCACCCGCTGCACTTCATTGAAGAAAAAACTTTCGCCTTTGGCGATATTGTCTTCCACATTGATATTGCTCAGCAGCCCATCAAATAAGGTGAGTTTCATTTTCTCCGCCGGCACACCCATGCCGATATGCGCCAGGAAAACAGCCGAGCCCACTGCCTTTATCAGGGTGCTTTTGCCAGCCATGTTCGCCCCGGTCAGGAAAAGAAAATTATGTTCCGGGTTCATCTGCAGGTCATAGGCTACCGGCTGCGGCAATAATATATGGTAGAGTCCTTTTGCATCCACCAACGGAGTTTGTTGCTCCACAAACTCGGGGAAGCTGAGATGATAGGTTTTCACCGCTACCGCCATCGAGTACCATGCGTCGAGGCGGCTGTAGATGTCGATCAGTTCAAACGTATTGGTTTTATACCTTCCCCGCAGGTGGTAACCGAAATACAAATTCTGCCTGCGGGAAATTTTTTTATGAGGCGCTGTGTTTGCCATTTTCTGCAGCGGTTCTTCCCGCAGTATACCGTTGATGCGGTCAATATAGATCCTGATGGCAGGGGGGAGTTCAACACCTTCCAGCAGTTCGGCAATATTTTTCAATCCCCGGTAAAAATCAGCGAAATGGGTCACTGAATATTTCAGCATGGAATAATCCTCGCTGTGCAGCCATTTGTAGGTGAGGTTATTTAAAGAGGCCGGCGCTTCGCTGATGCTGTCGAGGGCATAATCGAGGAATTTTTCCATCACCAGTATGGTACCGTTGCTGATGCCGGTGGGCCAGTCCTTCACATGCTCCATAAAAGTGCGGATGACCCGTTGCGTGCCCTTTATCTTGTCGAGGCTGTCATGCGGCTCGCTGAAGAATTTGCGCAGCCATTCCCTGCCGCCCACAGTCCGGGTGAAATTCAGCTTGTGAAAAATAGAGAACTCCTCTTCCTGGTGGAAGATGGAGATGTCGTTAAAGGAGATTTTGTCAATTTGCATTTTTTGGTATAAAATTCCAAGAAACAAGATACAAGAACCAAATAAGCTCTAAGATCTAAATCAGAAGGACCAAAAAAAAACACCAAAGACCAAATAAGAATGATCAAAAAAACACAAACGAACCGCTATTTATCACCTCGTTTTTTAAGGATGGAGGTGAAGATCAGAACGAATTCCCTGGCTTCTTGTTTTAGTGCCGATCTTTCGTCTTCTGAACTTTGGCTGCCATCAGTGATCACAAGCCGGAGCCAATAGCCTGCTTCTTTTGATTCTCTCCGGCAGGTCTTGATCTTCATTTTGAAATCCTTATCTCCAATGCTTTCATTTGCTTCAATATAGTTGGACCCGGGAGAACTGCCAGCCCTTAAAAGTTGCGGCACAAATTCGATATTTGCAGTGTTTTTTGGCAACTTCGAACAAAAATCCCTAACCCTTTCTGCAAACTTAGCTGTCCTTTCTTCCAGGTCATAAATCTTTTTTACCCCATCCATCGCACACCAATTTTAAATTCCAAATTACCTGACCTTTATTAATTGGTGATTGTTTTTTCCACGTTTATTTTGTTTTTTTCCTGCTTGAATTTTTTAATTTTTCCCTATTTCTAATTTATTTGGTTCTTGTATCTTGTTTCTTGGTTCTTTTTAACTCCTGTCGAACCGGAGCCTTTGCCCCTTCTGAGATTCATCCCATACGCCGTTTCCATACACTAAACACCCGTTTACAAATGTATGAGTAATGGAAGCCGGAAATTGAAATCCCTCCAAAGGGCTCCAGCCGCATTTACATAATATATTCTCTTTAGCTACAGTTTGGGGTTTATCCATATCCACGATCACCAGGTCGGCATGATAACCTTCCCGGATATAGCCTCTTTCTTTTATTTGAAAACAATCCGCTACGGCATGGCTCATCTTCTCCGCAATTTTTTCTAGGCTGATCCTTCCTTCTTTGCAGTAATGTAACATTAAAAGCAGGGGGTGCTGTACTAAAGGTAACCCTGCATGAGCGGCCCCCTCCAAACCTCCCCCGCCTGGGGGAGGCTTAACAAGGCCGTCTATAGTTCGCAAGAATCCTTTCTCTTCCCAGGTATGCGGAGCATGATCAGTGGCGATCACATCCAGCCTGTTGTCGAGCAATGCTTTCCACAGGGCTTCTTTATTATGCGGGGCTTTAATGGCGGGATTGCATTTGATCTGGTTGCCGAGCCTTTCATAATCATCGCTGGTAAAATGGAGGTAGTGCACACATACTTCAGCAGTGATGCGTTTATCTTTCAGCGGAAGCATATTCGTAAACAACTGCAGTTCTTTTTCGGTACTGATATGCAGGATATGCAGACGGGTGCCGTATTTCTTTGCGATCTGGATGGCATAGAGGGATGATTCATAACAGGCCTCTTCATCCCGGATAAGAGGATGGTCGGCAGGGGTAAGCTCCCTGCCGGTGGCTTTCATTTTTTCCAGGTTCCTTTTTATGATCGCTTCATCCTCGCAATGCGTGGCGATCAGCAATTCGCTTTCCCGGAAGATCTTGTCCAATGTATTCGGATTATCCACCAGCATATTGCCGGTGCTGCTGCCCATAAAGATCTTGACACCGCAGATCTCCTTTCTTTTTTCATTGGTCCGGAGGACTTCGTCAGTATTGCTGTTGCTCACCCCCATGTAAAAAGAATAATTGGCCAGCGAAGTATGCGCAGCGATATGGTATTTATCTTCCAGCAACTGCCGGGTGAGTGCGTTGGGGATGGTATTGGGCATTTCCATAAAACTGGTAACGCCGCCTGCCACCGCTGCCCGGGCTTCAGTGGCGATCGTTGCCTTATGTGTAAGTCCTGGTTCCCTGAAGTGCACCTGGTCATCTATACAGCCGGGAAATAAATATTTTCCTTCACCATTGATCTCTGCCGCATTCACATTGATCTGCGGCGCTATTTTTTCAATACGGCCATTTGTTATCAACATATCTGCATTTTTAATCTGCCCTTCGTTGACCAACCGTATATTCTTAATCAGGTATTTTTGCATATCTTGTTTAATAAATCTTATGACCAAACCCGGCAGCGGGTCAGTTTAAGAGTAAATTTCTCGCAAAGCCGCAAAGAAGCTAAGGCGCTAAGTAAAAAGCAATTTAAGATCATTTCTTTGCGACTTATTCACTTGGCGTCTTTGCGTGAAACCCGACTGAATAGCTGCCTGAAAACCAATACCCATGCAATTTAAACAAATTCGCCCCCTGCCCGCAACTTCACTAAAGTTTCGATGTGCAAGCCTGAAGGGGAGTTATTATTTCCTTATCCTGAGCTTCTTTTTTATCCCGCAAAGTTTAACAGCACAAACTACTTATTTGCCCCCCGGCGATAAGGCCAATATACTGATGGAGCGGCTGGAAATTAAAAGCCGCAGCGATTCCTTCTTTAATTTCTCCAAAACCAGGCCCTTCAGCCGGCGGCATGTGCTGAATGCAGTGAACCATTATGCAGGGATCAAGGGGGTGAAGCTCTCTAAAGTGGATGCATATAACATCCAGCGGCTGAATATGAATAATATGGAATGGGTGGCCGAAGGCGACCGTATGAAATACGTCAGCAAAAAACCCATCGCCAAAAACTTTTATAAAACACCCGCCAACCTCTACGAAGTGCATGTGAAGGATTTTGACCTCATTGTAAATCCTGTTATTCAATTCAGCATATCGAAAGAAAACAACAGCAGCGAAAAACTTTTTCTGAATACAAGAGGGGTGTATATCCGCGGAAAGCTGGCCAACAAGATCGGTTTCTATTCCTATATCACCGATAACCAGGAAAGGGACCCTTCCTGGGTACGGCAGTGGGTGAGCGACCGGAAGGCCGTGCCGGGGCATGGATTGTATAAAACATTTAAAACACCCACTGGTCTCGATTATTTTGAAGCAAGGGGTTATTTCACTTTCAATGTCACCAAGTACATCGATGTGGCATTTGGGTACGACCGCAATTTCGTGGGCGCCGGTTACCGCAGCCTGCTGATGAGTGATTTTGGCACCAACAACCTTTTCCTGAAATTGAATACCAGGATATGGCGGCTGAACTACCAGAACCTTTTTATGGAACTGCATTCTTCCATTCCGCCAGCAGGCACACAATTGGTGCCGAAGAAATATGCCGCCATGCACCACCTGGATATCAATGTTACCAAATGGCTGAACATCGGCCTGTTTGAAGGGGTGATATTTGGCCGGCAAAACCGGTTTGACTTTGGTTATCTCAATCCCATCATCTTTTACCGTTCCATTGAACAGCAGAACGGAAGCTTTGACAACTCCATTATAGGTCTTGACTTTAAAGCCAACCTGCCCAAACGCTTCCAGGTATATGGCCAGTTGATGCTGGATGAATTCTTACTCTCTGAAATAAAAGCCAACAACGGCTGGTGGGCCAACAAGTGGGGCATACAGCTTGGCGCCAAATATATTGACGCCTTTAATGTAAGCAACCTTGATCTGCAGATCGAACATAACCGGGTACGTCCTTTTGCTTATTCGCACTATGACTCGGTAGCCAACTACACCCACTACAACCAGCCGCTGGCGCACCCGCTGATGGCCAGTTTCAGCGAGACCATCGGCATTGCCCGCTACCAGCCGGCGCCCAAATGGCTGGCCGTTGCCAAGTTGATCCTGTACGGACAGGGCAGGGACAGCAGCAGCCGGAGTTTTGGTTCCAATATCTTTTTGCCAAACCGGGCGCCGTTCCGGCAGGGTGATTATGGCTATAATATCGGCAGCGGCTGGAATACCGATATAATGTATGGTTCTTTTTTACTCTCCTATGAGTTGCGGGAAAATCTTTTTGTTGAATTAAATGCCGTAGTGCGCCGGCAGAAAACCACGACTGCTCCCATTACTTCCAATAATGTATCGGTGATTTCGTTTGGAGTGCGATGGAATATGCAAAGGAGGGAGTTTGAGTTTTAACGACAGGGCTTGCTGCTGTGCTGGTATTCTGTGTTCCGTCAGCCCCGACCGCAGCCGATTGAAAAACTAATGTTGAAGATAACAACTAAAACTCAATTATATTCTTCAACCGGAACTGAAGCTGATTAGCGAACAGCAGGCAGGTTGTCGTTAGGACAATCCACCCATTAATCTTTCTTCATCACCATCTTCAAAAAGATCTCCGAATAAATCTCCTGCCCCGGCTTATTCAAATGATATGCATCTGCGAACAAACTATCAGCTCCAGGCTGCAACTGCTCAAAGCTGCCGGTGATGGGCGATACAAAACCAAAAGCTTTCAGTTTCGCCAAAAAAGAGGCATGTATGGCTGCACAATTGGTATTGTAATCAACAATAAAATCAGACCGCTTTGGGGGGTAGAAGGCTGTAAAGGAAATATTCTTGTTTTCGCAGAGACTTATGATCTTCTGCAGGTATTCAAACTGCAGGTCGCTCCAGCCATATTTTCCCAACTGAAACTTTTTATGAACGGGGTCGTTAAAGTTAACCGGCCTCTTCATTAAGACGGCGCTGCCAAAATCGGCCGGTATTTGCTGATTCTCATTTTTAACAGCAGAAGATGGGAAAAATGAACCGATCACTGTTTTATATCTTTTTAGAAATAGTTGGGGGTCATGCTCCAGACTGTATTTTGCTGCAGTTATCA
>JANNUI010000331.1:0-1593 GCA_031395125.1 Chitinophagaceae bacterium
GAAACGCATTGGGTCGCACGCTAGGGCGTCAATGACGTGCTTGCCCCTTCGCCTTGAGTGGCAACTGCGCCGCAGAAGTAAGACTCGTTATCCTATCAGTGACCTGAGCCAAAACATTTGTACTGGACTCCAATCTCGGTAAATCCAAATGAGTGAATCCAATATAGACCATCCTGCTTTGGGGCCGAGCGCTTTGGAATCAGGTCCAGTGGTTGAGTCGTCCCGGTTGCTGGCCTTGGACACCACTCGCGCGATTGCGCTGCTGGGGATATTTTTTGTCAACGCCGCGTTGTTTGCCGAACCGTTTATCGAAGTTCTTGAACCGCATCAGCCAGTCGATGAGGGACTCGCGAGTTTATTCGTTTATTGGCTTACCGCAGTGTTTTGTAATGGCAAGTTCTATCCCCTCTTTTCATTATTGTTTGGCGTGGGGCTGGCAATCATGTACCAAGGGACCGTTTCGCGCGGTGGAAAATTTGGATGGACGTTCTTCCGACGATTGTTCGGGCTGGCAATGTTTGGCTTGTTACATGTGACGCTATTGTGGTGGGGGGACGTCCTTCTCATCTACGCTTTGGTAGGTTTGTGGATGTTGCTTTTGGGAAAGCGAAAACCGCGAACACTCTTGATCGTCGCGGCGATTGTATTTGCCGTGGGGCAGTGCTTGGCCATCGCCTTTATCAGTATGATGATCGCGTTTGGCTCGTCGACGGAAAAGGCCGATACTGTTCAAAAGCAGATGCCCGTAGCCTCCAGCGCGTTGGCTCAATTTGCTGCTGTTCTGATCGATCTGAACGAGCAGCAGACTTATGATACACGCCTCATGTCGCTCGAGCGAGAATTTAATACCCAGGGCCCGTTCGTAGCGGCGGCCGCGCTTCGACTGTTTCATTACTTGTTTTGCCTCCCGTTTCTTCTAACGACCTTTATTTGGGTGGTCTTGCCTTGCTTTTGTGTTGGAGCGGCGCTTCTCAAGTTGGGATTTTTCCATGGACAACTACTGTCGTGGCGTAACAAGTTTATACGGCTCGGCCTGTTTGTCGGCTTGCCGCTCAACGTGCTCGCCGCGATCGGGACGTTGTTTCACGGACACTTTTTGGGAAGCCTAATTGCTACCGTGGGTCTGAGCGTAGGTGGGCCCATGATGAGTTTGATGTACTTGTCGCTCATCATGAATTGGGTCGACTCAGGTCGCGCGGCCGGACTTGTACGCGGATTGGCCAACCTCGGGAAAATGGGCCTAACCGGTTACCTTTTAGAAAGTACGCTGATGTCCGGCGTGATGACGTTTTGGGGTTTGCAGAGGTTCGGCAACACAACGTGGATTGAACGAGCGGGTTGGGTCGTCGCAATCTATTTGGTCATTTTGTTGTTTGCTAATATCTGGATGGCGCGATTTCGGTTCGGGCCGCTCGAGTGGCTGTGGCGGTCGTTTACTTATCTTCGTTGGCAACCGATACGCCGCTGATCGATCGCGCGTCATTGCCAAATAATCCGCCCTTAGACAATCAGGTCGGATCGAAGCGTGACGATTCGCTGCTGGGTCAGAAAATCGCGCAGGCGATTGTCGATTCGCTTGAAAAAGTGAATTTG
>JANNUI010000314.1:0-6372 GCA_031395125.1 Chitinophagaceae bacterium
AAACAAGACGGGGTTTACCGAATGCTTACGTCGGATCATTGGTTTAGGTGGTTTTGTCTTTGATTATTTGAGTTTGTTTACAAAAAAATGCTGCAGGGAGGTTACCAGATCCGTGATCAATCCGCGATTCATTTTATTACGTTTGCCGTGACAGAATGGGTTGATATATTTATCAGGAATCAATATACTGATATCGTCCTGGATAGCTGGCGGTATTGCCAAAAGGAAAAAGGGTTATTGATCTATGCCTGGTGTATCATGAGCAACCACCTGCATTTAATTGCTTCCTCATCAACTAATGATCTAAGCGGCACACTCCGCGATTTTAAGAAATTTACCAGTAAAGAGTTGATAAAAGCCATAGAAGGTAATAAGCAGGAGAGCCGGCGAGACTGGATGCTGCGCTTGTTTCGTTCAGCCGGAGAAAAAAATAGCCGAAATAAAGTATACCAGTTCTGGCGGCAGGATAATCATCCAATAGAACTGTACAGTTCCACTTTTGTTGTTCAGCGTATAAATTACATCCACGAGAATCCGGTAAGAGCAGGTATAGTGGATAAAGCGGAACATTATCGTTATAGCAGTGCAAAAGACTATTTTTACGGAAAAAAATGCGGGATGATAGATGTTCGTTTTTTGTAAAGACAGCTTCTTGGAAGCTGATGCTTAGTTGCAAACTAAGCATAGCTTCACTAGAGATCAGCGTTTGCTGATTGAGTGCGAAGACTAAGGAGAGCGGGGGAAAGCAAATAAGAGTACAGGGTAATAGCAAATGGTGATACTTCGGCAAGCTCAGTAGAATTACCGAACGATGAAGTGAGTGACACAACAGACGATGATAGTAGTAATGCAGCTGGCAAAATAAAAACTTTAATACTCCCCTTCAGGGGCTAGGGGCATAGCAACAAACCGATATGTACCCTGCCGCAACGATGGAGCTGGCCAATGCGTCTGTAGAGGAAAGCTTATACGACGGAATGAATACAAGGGACGACCCCCCCGGCCGGTTATCCTCCCGACACGCCACCGGGGAATGCTAAGGTAGCAAGGATAAGGGTACCCGCCTGACGGTATTAACAATCCTATCAGACATTATTGTGTGAATGAGAGAAACGGGACCGGCAAAACCCTTACAAATTTCTTCCCGGACTTGTTACCTTTACCGCAGAAAAAATGCTATATGAAGGAAGTGGTCATTATTGCAGCCCCGACGCTTCGGCCGGAACCCCGATAGGAGCATCTTGTTTCATAACTAATAACGATTAATACTTTGCTATGAAAGAAGTGGTCATTATCTCGGCAGTCCGTACACCCATTGGTAGTTTCGGCGGATCATTAAAGAATTTATCAGCCACACAATTGGGAGCAGTGGCTATTAAAGGGGCGATGCAAAAGGCCGGCATAGGTAATTCGCCAGGCTCAACACCCCAGGATGTGCTGATGGGCTGTGTGCTGCAGGCCAACCTGGGACAGGCCCCGGCAAGACAAGCCGCCAAATTCGCCGGTTTACCTAACGAAGTCAACTGCACTACCGTGAATAAAGTTTGTGCCAGCGGTATGAAGGCGATCGCACAGGCAGCGCAAAGTATTCTGCTGGGCGATGCTGATATTGTGGTAGCAGGGGGCATGGAGAGTATGAGCAATGTGCCTTTCTATTCTCCCATGCTGCGCTGGGGAAATAAATACGGGGATGTGACACTGATCGACGGACTGGCCAAAGACGGACTGACGGATGTATATGATAACAAGGCGATGGGCAATGCTGCTGAACTCTGTGCAAAAGAATGCGGCATCAGCCGGGAGGAGCAGGACGCATTTGCTGTGGAAAGTTATAAACGATCGCAGGCGGCATGGGAAAAAGGTTTATTTACCGATGAAGTGGTGCCGGTGGAAATTCCGCAGCGTAAAGGCGACCCGGTGCTGGTTTCAAAGGACGAAGAGCCCTACAATGTAAAATTTGAAAAGATACCCGGATTGAACCCGGCCTTTCAAAAAGACGGTACAGTGACAGCAGCCAATGCCAGCACGATGAATGATGGCGCCGCAGCACTGGTGCTGATGAGTGCTGACAAAGCGAAAGAACTTGGATTGAAACCGATCGCAAAGATCCTTTCTTATGCAGATGCGGAGCAGGCGCCGGAATGGTTCACTACCACACCTTCCTTAGCCGTGCCAAAGGCAGTAGCGAAGGCCGGTCTTACAATGGAAGACATTGCATACTGGGAACTGAACGAAGCATTTGCCGTTGTGGGTATTGAGAACACAAAACGAATGAAGCTTGACCCGGCAAGAGTAAATGTCCACGGAGGGGCTGTATCACTGGGCCACCCATTGGGTTGCAGCGGTGCAAGGATCATTGTCACCCTTATCCATGTGCTGAAGGCAAACAATGCAAAATATGGCGCAGCGGGAATTTGTAATGGCGGTGGCGGCGCATCAGCTATGGTCATCGAAAGTATAGACTGATATTCTCCCCTTCAGGGGCAACCAAACTCTGCACAGGTTGGGAACATCGTTTCAGAGGGGTGTAACGCGGGCGGCGGGGCTTCTGCCATAGTGATTGAAAATTGCTGAACAGCAGATAAATTCAGTAAATACAATAATAAAGAGAAGCCTCCTTTCGGGGAGGCTTCTCTGTTAATCGGTTCTATATAACGGTGAAATAAAACACACAGGGCTGACATCGTTTTGTTCCGCAAATGGGTGTGATCTCCAGTTTATAATTTCCAACAGCGGCAAAACTATAAGTCCAGGGAAAAGTAAATACCGGATAATTCATCACCACAGCACCGGTTACATTGTTTTTCAGCACGGCGGCATATTTGGCAGTGCATTCCCCTTTGCACAAATACTTACCGTTCAGTTTGAAAGGTTCACCTTTCTTTAAGCCAAACTGATGGTTGCAATTGACTGTTATTGCTGGTTTGGTGCCAATATTAGCCGTAAAGGGCTGCCAGCCGTTCACATTGCAATCACAGGCCGTTGGGCAGGTTACTGTGAAGAAGAAACGGCAGGGGGTACACCTGGTGGTACCGCAGATGGGTGTTATTTCAAGACTGTAAGTACCGGCCGCAGCAAAACTGTAAGACCAGGGAAAAGTAAATACCGCATAATTCATCACTACAGCGCCGGTTGCGGTGTTTTTCAAAACAGCGCTGTACCTGGCCGCACAGGTACCGATGCATTTATAATCTGCTTTTATCGTTATCCTTTCATTGCATTTCAGGCCGAACTGGTGGCCGCACCTCACTGTGCTTGACACATTATTGATAGTGGCTGTGCCGGGCTGCCATCCGGTGGGATTGCAGGCGCAGTTAGGCTGAGTGGTGCCGGGGGCAGTGGTTTGAGAAAAGGCAATACTGCTGATAAATGCAGCAGCAATGAATGCCGGTAAAAACTTTTTCATTGCATATGTTTTTAAAGGATGAAGAAAGATATTTTCAGATCCAGGTTACTAAAGGTAGATTTTTCCGGAACAGCCTCAAATACCACTTTTGGGGTAATTTGTTTTTGTAAGGATGAAATAATAAAGCCCCTTCAGCTAATGAAGAGGCTTTACAATGAAAATCTTTTACTCTTATTTGGAACTCAGGTCCGCCCGGTAAAATAGTAATTCACTCCACGAATCACTAAGATATTCACGGAGCACTTCCAGGTACTTGTCAAATGAATCCTCCCCATTGGCTTTCTCATATCTTTCTTTGAAAGGGGGTTTAACAAACCCGGGGTTTCTTTCCTTGAGACCCTGTTTGTACCTCGTCACTATTGTAAACTGAGCCGGGCCGGAAGAACTGGCAGAATAAACGGCAATAGACTGACCACCGGCCTGCCAGGCTTTTCTGGCTTCAGCCAATACTTCTCTTACTTTGCCGCCCCAGCCGAGTTTGGGATACCAATGGGTGATATTGATCTTATCGGCATAATCGGTAAGGGCAACTGTGCTGAGGGTATCCTCATAAACGGAATAACTGGATGAACTCCTATCGGTAAGATAAATGGCGACGTTTTTATTCCAGTCGATGTTATGCTCAACGCTGATCTCGCCACGGCCATCGATCAGTTCCCAGGTAAGAGGCCCTTCGGTGACATGATATCCGTTGGCATCGGGACCCGATTGTATGGCCCATACCCGCCATTTCCAGTTGCCGGTATGATACTTTTGCGCATGGGCTGCGATAGCCTTTTCAAATTCCAACACTTTGTCCGCTTTCGGAAAAACCCTGAATCCACTCATAACGCTTTGTGTCTGGCTTATTCCGAAAAGGGGAATAAGCATGCAGAAAAGAAAGATCTTTCTCATTTTTGATAGTTTTAGGTGGTTAAAAAAAGAGTATTAAGTAAATAGGGGGCGAAGTAGACAGGAAGATAGGATGATTCAGATTCAATAAAAAAAAATACTTTGTTTAATGGGCATGACAATTCGGTTAGCCACTGTCGCTGATAACTTACTCATTGCGGATTTAAGCAGGCAAACCTTTTATGAGACTTTTGCAGGGCAGAATACAGCCGCCAATATGGACAAATTCATGTCGGAGCAATTCAGCAAAGAGAAACTGATGGCTGAAGTGGGGGCGCCGGGCAATTTCTTCCTGCTCGCTTTTGAAGGGATTAGCCCCGTAGGTTATGTGCGGTTGAAGGAGGGAGCACAAATTCCTGAATTCGGAAAAAAGACGGCCATTGAAATAGCCAGGATCTACGCCACCCGTTCATCTATTGGAAAAGGAGTAGGGAGGGCTCTGATGCAAAGCAGTATTGAAACGGCAAAGGAAATGAAAAAAGAGATCATCTGGCTGGGGGTGTGGGAAAAAAACCGGAAGGCCATTGAATTCTATACGAAATGGGGTTTTGAGCAATTCGGGACGCATGTATTCCAGCTGGGCGATGACCCGCAGACGGACTGGCTGATGAAAAAAGAACTTTGATGGCGTTAGTATGCTGAACTCCGGAAATGGCAAATTGTTTAAATTGCCATATTATGCCCGCTGCCAGGACTGCCATACTTTCACTACTGCTATATATCCCCTGCATTGGTTTTGCACAAAAAAAAGATGTGACCATCAGGATAGTGCAGGAAGAAACGGTTGTCACAACCGGAACCGATCAGGGCAGCATCATATTGGAAAAGAAATCTTTTAAGATACAGGTGTTGCTGCAAAATACAAAAGGTGTGTATGCCTTTGCCAGTATGAACGACTCTTTGTACAAGCTTGCCGATACTGCTCCGGTGCCGGGATTTGCCAGTCTCCCTGAAATGACCATGGCCGAAGCGGAATACAACAAGGAAAAAGAACTCATTATCAATAACGAAGGCTGGACTTACTGGTTTTATGACCCGGAACTGACCTGGCACCGGTTCAATAAAAAAATAACCCAGCTTGACAGCGGCAGGGTAGTGGGGTCGAAGAGCATCAAACAACTGTATTTCCTGCCCGGGAGGCACACGTTGAAACTGAAGGAGAACAATGAACCGCTTTACCTGTTCTTTGTGGCGGTGGATGAAGAAGATGGTAGCGGAAAACCCCTGAAAGAACTGCTGCGCCGGAAGATCAAAATAGAATGGCGTGAAGAAGAATAAATAAAAGCAGTAACTTAGTATAACAACCTCACACATGTTCCGCACTTGCTGTATCCTGTTCTTCAGTACCTGGCTGATCTCTTTTCATCCTGTTCATGCACAGGATAAGCAGGTATCAATTCGGGTGGCGCAGGATGAGTCTTCGATGCTCGGGGATTTTCAAACCAATTTATTACTCGAACGAAAAGCTTTTAAGTTCCAGATACTGCTGAAGAATGTGGAAGGTGTATTTGTTTTTGCCAGCATCAGCGATTCAGTTTACCGCTTCACAGAGACCAGTGTGATTCAGGATTTCCCCTACCTGAAACTGCTGGAACTCCGGGATGAAGATGTATATAACAACAACCGGGAGCTGAACATCAGCGAAACCGGCTGGTCGTACTGGTTTTATAAACCGGAGCCTGAAAAACATGCCTATAACCGGAAAGTGACAACCCTCGACAACGGCAGGATCGTGTGTACCAAGGTCATTAAACAGTTGTATAATGTGGCTGAATCAAAAATTCTCCGGCTCAAGGATGTAAAAACACCGCTGTATCTTTTTTTCGTTGCCGTAGCTGAGTTTGATGCCAATGGAAGGCCAACCAAAGAACTGCTTCGCCGGAAGATCAGGATCGAATGGATGGATGAGGACTAAGGTTTCTGCTATTCGTATTATTCCTGTACTTCAGCCGTATTTTTTCTTCCTCATCATTGCACTAAATACTTCCTCATTCCGTTATAACCGGCAGGTGCAACTTATTTTCAAGTAAACCTATTGGATTTAAACCCCGGAAGCCTGCAGCGGGTGTATGTGC
>JANNUI010000338.1:0-7548 GCA_031395125.1 Chitinophagaceae bacterium
CCCTTCGGGGTTTTTGAAACACAAATTATACCTTTACTATAATAATTACAACCCTTCGGGTTTAACCACAGCACCTCTCCGCAGGAGTCCTTTGGACAAAATATTAATTAGCCCATTATAGTTATATTTATGCCCGTTAAAGCTGCTGGTTAAATAGTCTGTGCAATGCTTCTTTCCACCAACACACAACAACTGACTGGTTATTTCGCAAAATCGGTACAGTTACTTTATTTCCTAACAGACAATAAGGGAACATATAATTACGCAAACCCCCTTTTTCACCTGGTATTTGGTAACTATAACGGGAATAAAAATTTCAGCAACCTTTTTACTGAGCCGGAAAAATACGATCATGTAATGCAGCAATGCCTGGAATTGCCAAACAGCATCTTACCTGCTGAGTTGGCCATGAAAGGGCAGGATGGATCAGTAAAAATGGTCAGCTGGGAGTTTTCTTTCAATCCTGCGGATGATGAAAACAGCGCATGCATTCAGGCAATCGGGATCATTGATGAAATACAAAGCCTGGGAACAGAAAAAATCGGGAGAATTACCGAAACCATGTCTGAAGAAAGTAAAGCAGAGGAACAATTACGGCAAAACGAATTGTTTTACCGTAACCTGATCGTTGAGTCGCTGGACGGTGTTTTACTTACAGATGAAGAAGGGGTCATACATTTTACCTCCCCTTCGGTAACGGGTATTTTGGGGTATGAACCGGATGAAATAAACGGCAGAACTGTATTTGAGTATGTGCATCCGGAAGAAAAGGAAGATGCTATCAGCACTTTCCTGGATGAAGTAAAGGAACAACCAAGAGTAAAATTTATCAATATCCGGCTGGTTAAAAAAGACGGTAGTATGTTATGGTGCATAGTGAGAGGGAATAATATGCTGAAGAATCCGTATGTAAACCGGGTGGTAATCTATTTTGCGGATGACAGCAATAGAAAACAAACAGAGGACCGGCTCCGGGAAAGCGAAAGCCGGTTTCGCAATATGATACACAACCTTCAGTTGGGGGTTATCCTGCAGAATGAAAAATCGGAAATACTGGTCTGTAATGAGGCAGCACTGCAGATGCTCGGCTTAACAGAAAATCAATTGCTGGGAACCAGTTCTTTTGACCCTCGCTGGAATGTGATACATGAAGATGGTGCTGATTTCCCCGGGCATGAACATCCCGTGCCGGTGGCCATCCGCACCCGTCAGCCGGTAAGAGATGTGGTGATGGGGGTGTTTCGTCCCGCATCCAGAGACCGGGTCTGGCTGCTGGTCAATGCAGAACCCGTCTTTGACGAAGAAAAAATTTTTATCAATGTCATTTGTTCTTTTGCAGATATCACTGAACAGAGGAAACTGTCGCAACAACTCATAGACCAGGAGATTCAGAAACAAAAACTGATTACACAGGCTACCATTGATGCACAGGAAAAGGAACGGCAGGAAATAGGTAAAGAACTGCATGATAATATCAACCAGCACCTTACCACCACCCGGTTATACCTGGAAGTAGCAGGTGAAAAAGCTGACGGCGAAGTACTGGAAATGATCCGCCTGGCGCATAAAAACCTGGCAGATATTGTGAATGAGATCAGGCGGCTGTCACAATCACTGGTTCCGCCAACCCTGGGGGACCTCGGACTCGCAGAATCCATCCAGGAATTGTGTGACTCCCTGAAAAGGGCACACTCCTACCAGGTAGATTTTCAGCGGCGCTTTTTTAATGAAAAGGAACTGCCGGGCAACCTGAAGCTGATGATCTTTCGCATCATCCAGGAACAGGTGAGCAATATCATCCGGCATGCACAGGCCAAAACGATCCGTATCAAACTGCAGGCGGATGCGGAAAACATTATTTTCAGCATTGCCGACGATGGACGGGGTTTTGATCCGCAGTTGTATAAAAAAGGAATGGGGTTGAGTAATATTTCGAACCGGGTGAGCCTGTTTGAAGGCAAAGTGGATATTGAGGCCGCACCCGGCCGGGGTTGCACAGTTACTGTAAGCATCCCCATGACCGCGGTCATGGCCGGAGTGAATTAATGCCGGGAAATTATTTTATCGCCTACCTTTGCGCCTCGCCTGATATAGCCCCGTTTCAAACGGGACGAAGGCAGGCCTTCTTATATGAGCGACCCCATAAAACATGAATGCGGCCTTGCATTCATCCGTTTAAGGAAACCCTTCTCGTATTACCAGCAACAGTATGGCACGGTGCTGTGGGGGCTCAACAAGTTGTACCTGTTGATGGAAAAACAGCACAACCGTGGACAAGATGGCGCCGGGCTGGCAACAGTAAAGCTGAATGTGGAGCCGGGCTACCCCTTTATGAACCGGATGCGCAGCAATGCACCCCAGGCCATTGCCGATATATTTCAGCGGGTGATCAAAGAGATCGAAGAACTGGAACAGTACCATCCTGATATCCGCAATCATCCCGGACTGATGAAAGGACATGTAAACTTCCTGGGGGAATTGTTATTGGGCCATCTCCGCTATGGCACCCAGGGAAAAAACAAGTTAGAATACTGTCATCCCTTTATCAACCGGGACACCATTCCATCCCGCAACCTTGCGCTGGCAGGTAATTTCAATATCGTTAACTCAGATGAACTTTTTGCCCTGATCGGGAAAGAACCGCATGACTACGTCCGCTTCAGCGACCTCGCCGCCATGATTGAAATGATGCATACTTTTCTTTGCAAAGAGGATGAATCATCACCCGGGCACATGGATATAAAAAAAGTACTCAAAAAGATTTTGCCACTGCTGGACGGTGGTTTTCATGTGGGAGGATTGACCGGTAACGGCATCGGTTTTGTCTTCAGGGATGCACATGGTATCCGCCCGTCTTATTATTATGTCAATGATGAAGTGGTGGTGGCTGCATCAGAAAGGGCGGCGATACGCACCACTTTTAATGTAGGAGAAAACGAAGTAAAGGAACTGATGCCAGGGCAGGCGCTGATCGTAAATGAAAAAGGAGAAATTGAAATAGCGCAGATTCTGGAACCCAGGGAAAGAAAAGCCTGCAGCTTTGAACGAATTTATTTCTCAAGGGGCAGCGATGAAAAAATTTACAGGGAAAGACTGGCATTGGGCTATAATCTCAGCGAACAGGTGCTGAATGCCATCAACCATGACCTGAAGAATACTATTTTTTCTTTCATCCCCAACACAGCCGAAACAGCTTTCTACGGGATGCTGAAGGGGATGGAAGATTACCTGAACAAAGTAAAGATCGAAAGGATACTGAGCTGGGGTAAGGACTATGATGCAGAGAAACTGAGCGAGATGGTGCAGCGCCGCATCCGGATTGAAAAGATAGCTATCAAGGATGTGAAGATGCGGACCTTCATCACGGAGGACAGCAACCGCAACGAGATGGTGCAGCACGTCTATGACATTACTTACGGTACTGTGCGACCCGGGGAAGACACCCTGGTGGTGATCGATGATTCTATCGTACGGGGTACCACACTGAAGGAGAGCATCATCAGGATGCTTTCAAGACTGAAACCCAAACGAATAGTTGTCGTTTCTTCCTCTCCCCAGATCCGGTATCCGGACTGCTATGGTATTGATATGAGTAAAATGGGGGACTTTATCGCTTTTAATGCTGCGGTGGAACTGATGAAGGAAAAAAATAAAACCAACTGTCTGAAAGAACTGCATGAGCGATGCAAGGAACTGAGCCTCAATAACCAGTTACAGACAGAGAATGTGGTGAAACAACTGTACAAGCAGTTTACAACAGAAGAGATCTCTGCAAAAATTGCGCAGCTTATTACGCCGCCCGGTTTGGATATTCCGGTGGATGTGATATTCCAGAGTATAGAAGACCTGCACCGATCCTGCCCCAATAACCTCGGCGACTGGTACTTTACCGGAAACTATCCCACCCCCGGCGGAAACAAAGTAGTGAACAAGGCATTTATGAATTATATGGAAGGAAAAAATGTCAGGGGATACTGAAAAAAGAACCAAGAACCAAAAAACAAGCTCCAAAGAACTAATACAAATAATCAAATTAAAATATTCAGATCCCGTTCCTTCATACAGAGTTCAGGTTTTAATTTGACATTTTAATATTTGGTGCTTATTTGCTTTTTGTATCTTGTTTCTTGTGATTTTTAATAAAGAACCAGGAACCAAAAAACAAGCTCCAAAGAACTAATACAAATAATCAAATTAAAATATTCAGATCCCGTTCCTTCATACGGAGTTCAGTTTTTAGTTTGAAATTTTAAAATTTGGTGCTTATTTGATTATTGTATCTTGTTTCTTATGATTTTAAAAAAAATATTGCAATGAAAACACTCTTCCTTATTCGTCACGCTAAAAGCGACTGGGGTAACCCCGCCCTGGATGATCTTGACCGTCCGCTGAATGAAAGGGGGAAAAGAGATGCACCGGCAATGGCCCACCGGCTGCTTGATAAGAAAATTAAAATTGATGCCTTTATTTCCAGCCCGGCAAAAAGGGCGGCCCGAACAGCCAGGGTATTTGCCGGGGAACTCGGCGCTAAGAAAAAAAACATCCTTTTTAAAGAAGAGCTTTACCTTGCTGCTACCCCTGTTTTTTTTGAAGTGATAGCCGGCACGGATGACAATCTTGACAGTATTGCTGTTTTCTCCCATAACAACGGCATTACCGATTTTGCCAACCAGCTTACTGATACAAGGATCGATAATATTCCCACCTGCGGGGTGTTTGCGGTAAAAGCAGATTGCAGATCATGGAAGAATTTTAAAGAGGCCAAAAAAGAGTTTTGGTTTTTTGATTACCCCAAAGCAACCTAAGCGAATTCACTCTTCTATTATGGGCGGCGATTTTCTGCTCACCAAAAAAACACCGCCAAAGATCAACACGCCTGCGATCAGTTTTTCAACTGTGAACTGTTCGTTTAATATCAGCATGGCAATAATGGCTGCAAAAACAGGCTGTGTGTATATATAAGAGCCGGTAATACCGGGGCCAAGGTGCTTGATGCCATAAATATTAAATGCATAGGCCAGAAAAGTACCGCAGAAAATAATAAAACCCAGCGAAAGCAGCTGTTTGAATTCAAATACCGCCCATTGCACCTCATTGGCCTCCACCAAGCCGAACGGCAGTATCAATATAAACCCAAAACTAAAGACCCATCTTATCACATGCAGCGGCGGGTAAATGCCCATCAGTGGTTTTACGAGGATGAAGTAAAGCGTGTAAGAGATAGCATTCAGGACGATCAGGATATCACCAGAAAGTGAGGCGGTGCCTGTTTTTTCCTTAGACAGGATAAGCACGATGGCGCCACTGATACCGAGCGACAGGCCCAATAGCTTGGCAAGCGTAATTTTTTCCTTCAATATCCAGAATGTAAACAGGGTGATCAGCAGCGGGGTACAGAGCATCAACAGGGAGGCATGGATGGTGGAGGTCATCGTCAGCCCTTTGATGAACAGCAGTTGGTTGACCGCCACACCGCAAAGCCCGCAGAGGGCAAAGCGCAGCCAGTGTTCTTTTTTTATACCCGGGTTGTTCTTACTGAATGCCCAGAGTGTCCAGAACAGGACAAGACTTAAACCAACACGGAACACATTCAATCCAAACGGCCCGATATGGGAAGGTGAAATGAATTTCACCAGGCTGTAGTTGGTAGCAAAGAAAAGGTTGGTGCCCAGTACGGCCAGGTGTGCTTTGGAATGAGTATTCAGAAATAAGAATTAAGCAGTAAAGTTAGTGAGGCTGATGCAAGGATGAAAGAAGGTGGCTGATGCAGGCCTGCAGTTCATTCCCGGGCGGGATGCCAGGAAGAAGGTACCTGAAAATTTCTGCTTCCTGCAAGGCCCGGTCCAGTGAAAACTCATCCTGTGATATACAGCAGGCTATTTGTTTTTGCAGCAGTCGCCGGGCCAGGTATTCCTGTTCTGGTTGCCCCGGTGTGGGAATAAAAATACATTTCTTCTGCAGCGCCATCGCATCCATCACCGTACTGTACCCGCTTCGGCTGATGATGAATGCGGCCTTCATCATTTCATCATTGAGTTCTTCCGCAGGTAAATGATTATAAAACTTTATCATATTGGTAGAAGGCAGCAGGGTTGCATTGCCGGGCAATCCCCGGACTACTGTTGCCGAGCCGTTATAATGGCTGACCTGGTCAATGATTTTATTTTCAAGGATGCTGCGTTGAGGCTCGGGGCCTGAGAGAATAAACAGCAGGTGATTTTTTCTCTCTGCGATCTCTTTTTTTGAAAACCTGGATAAAGGCCCAATGTAGCTGACCGGCACAGCAGGTTTCAGTAAAGGATGCGAAAGCGCTCCTGCCAGGTTATCTTCTCCTTTATGATCGGGCACCCAGCATTCAGCAAACCTGTTGATAAACCTGTAATTTTTTCTTTGCAGGATCCTTTCCGTCCATTTCCCAACTGCGCTTTTGATCATTAACTGGTGGGTGATGAAGATGCAGGGAATATCCTTATGATATAATCCATAGCGGTTATCACTTATAACAGCAGAGAACTGGTATTGCTTTACATTCTTTTGCAGCCAGTGCTGTTCGTATTGAATGGCGCGGCGCATTTTTGGGCCCTGCCGGATCATTTTCCATAGCAGTCTCTTTGCTGTTTTTGCATATTGGATCCTGTAACCGGGGAGGGAAAGAAAACCAAGCTGCGGAAACTCAGCCTTCAGCAATTGTTCCTGTGCCCCTTCACCTGCCAGCCATACTTCGGCGCCCTGTGCCAACAGCTCGCTGATAAGGGGGATGCAACGGGTGGCATGGCCCAGGCCCCAGTCAAGCGGGACCACCAGTATGCGGGCCTGCCTGCCGGACCTGTCTACCGGACAGGCAGGCAGGCGGGGTTTTCCGGTGGTTTTCTCCGGTAAAAGGTGATTCATGTTAATTTCCCGGCTTTTTGGCTCAACAGGATACTATTTTGTTTGTAAAATAGTTTTAATTTAGAACTTCCTCCGCAAGGAGTCTCAGAAGGAGTCGTTGACCAATGGACACCAAATGAAACAGCTCAATAAAATATCCCTGCTCCTCCTTATAGTGGCAGCTTTTTTCTTCATCTCCTGCAATAAGAATTATTATTCAGGTGGCGGGAAAGGAGGAAAGAACTGCGGCTGCCCGTCACAAAAGGGTACGGGGGGCTGGTAAAACGGGGTGCCATGAAGGTATTCGGCAAAAACCTGCTGATCCTGATTAAAGGCAGGTCTTTTACAGAACAGGAACATGAAGAAGAGGCCATGGCCCTTCATCAAATTCTTCACACTACTATCACAGATGAAAATTTTTGCAGGGTGACTGAACTCGTTGACCGGAACCGCATCAGTTCCAATCCCAGAAAAATTCTGAAAACAGCAAGACATCTCCACTTAAGGCCATTCAGATTTTTGATCAATAAGAATTGAGAGGAAATACATTAATATAATTGCTTCAACGCTTCTCTGAGTTTCCCTGTCATTTCCGCGATCTCTTCTTTTTTACAGGTGCCCACACTCAGCCTGTACCAGGCAGAGCTTCTGTCGGCGCCGAAAGCGTAAAAAGGAACA
>JANNUI010000346.1:0-9112 GCA_031395125.1 Chitinophagaceae bacterium
TCCTTCACTTTTAGTCCCGTTCAGGAGAATACCTATGTTTTGTATAACGAACAGGGGCAGTGCTGCATTATAGATCCGGGCTGTTATTTTCCGGAGGAAAGGGACGAATTAAAAACGGGTATCGAAAAGACAGGATTAACACCTGTTTTGCTGCTTAACACCCACTGCCATCTTGACCATGTGTTTGGCAACAAATTCGTACACGACACCTGGGGCCTGCACCTGCACCTGCATCAAAAAGAAAAACCGGTGCTGGACTTTGCCCCGCAGGCGGGTATAATGTGGCAACTACCTTTTGACAACTATGAAGGGCCGCTGGTTTATTTAAAAGAAGGAAATACCGTAAAAATAGGGGAGGATGAGCTGGAGATACGCTTTACACCCGGCCACTCACCGGGCAGTGTGGCATTTTACCATGCCGCTGCCGGCTTTATCATCGGGGGTGATGTGCTCTTTAATATGAGCATTGGACGCACCGACCTGCCTGGCGGCGATCTTGATACATTAGTGAACAGTATCCAGACCCAATTCTTTACCCTGCCGGATGAAACGAAAGTGTATTCGGGCCATGGGCCGGTAACGACTATTGGATTTGAAAAAATGAACAATCCTTTTGTAAAGCTCTATTAGCGGAGTTGTTTCTCCCTCCGTCATTGCGACTCCGACGAAGGAGGAGGAAGCAAAGGAGAGGGTTGGGGTGAGGCCGGGTTTGAGAAGCAGAACAATCCTTTCGTGAAATTGTATTAGCGATGTCGTTTCTCCCTCTCCGTCAGGAGAGGGTTGGGGTGAGGCCATGTCTCGAAAAAATGAATAATCCGTTTGTGAAGATGTATTAAATTGCTTTTGATCTCAAAAACCTCCCCACCACCGGCATCCGCTCAAACTCTTTCCGCTCAACACTCAGCACAAGTAGTGTAAACAAACCAACAAACCCAACTGCCACTCCCCGGTTCACCCACCTGTTTAATTCAAGCAACAGGAATGCCTGGTGCAGGCCGAATAGTATTAAACAGACTGCGATATAGGCAAGTATTTTTTTCCAGGCATAGGGAACCGGGTAATGTTTTTGTCCCAGCGAGTAGCTTACCAGCATCATAAAGCCATAACAAAGCACAGTGGCAATAGCGCAGGCCATATAACCCCAGACAGGAATAAAGAACCAGATGAATACAATAGTGATGACCGCACCACCGATGGTGATCCAGGCGCCGGTCAGGTTCTTTTCTTTTATCTTATACCAGATGGAAAGATTGTAATAGATACCCAGGAAGATCTTGGCTGTCATTAACAGCGGTACCACTTTCAGGCCCGTATAATATTCCGGGTGGGCCGTGCCCATAAAGTATTTCCAGATATCCAGGAAAAGCGTAACACCCAGGAAACAAAAACAGCAGGCGATCACAAAGAACTTCATCACCCGGGCATAGATGCGCTGTGCATTTTCGGCAGTGGATTGTTTAAAAAAGAAAGGCTCGGCCCCCATTCGGAAAGCCTGGATAAAGAGCACAATGATAACAGCCAGCTTGTAGTTGGCAGAATAGATACCTGACTGTGAAAATGCTTCATCCGTAGTGCCCGGGTACAGTTTCAGCAGCATGATGCGGTCAATGGTTTCGTTCACCATACCCCCAAAACCCACAATCACCAGCGGCCAGCTGTATTTCATCAGTTGCTTCCAGAAAATAGGATTGAGGCGGAACCTGAACTGCAAAAATTCCTTGCTTAATAAAAGCAATGTCATCCCGCTGGCGATAAGATTAGAAATGATAACATAGCCCAGTCCGATCCCGGGATCGTACAAGTCTGAAAAAATATTGCCGGCATTCTTTTCATATGCATTCTTACAAACAACAAGAAAGAAAACAACAAGTCCGACATTGATGAGTATGTTCAGGATCTTAATGGCGGCAAATTTTCTTGGCCTTCCTTCATGTCGAAGTTTGGCAAAAGGCATTACGGCCAGTGTGTCGAGGGCCACGATCAGGATCACCCAGGTAATGTATTCAGGATGGGCGGGCATTTCCAGGAAGCCGGCAATGGTTTGGGTGAACAGTAAAAGCACCCCTGTAAGCAAAGCGGTGCTGATGATGAGAGAGGAGGAGCAGGTGTTATACACTTTCTTCTCCGGCTCCATAGACGCAAAACGGAAATAAGATGTTTCAAGACCGTAGGTGAAAACGATATTCAGAAAGGCAGCGATAGTGAAAAGGGTGCTTATTTTGCCATATTCGCCGGTGGCGAAAATAGTAACCAGCAGGGGAGTAAGCAGGTAGTTGAGGAACCTGCCGAAAATGCTGCTCAGCCCGTACCAGATGGTCTGCCCTGCCAGTTTTTTAATGCCGCTCAAAGGATTGGAATTTTTGCTTGCCCGACGAAGCTGCCTGATTACCTATACTTATTGCATATTTCCGGGCAGCGTAGTCGGGTACAAATGTAACTGAAGCCCCGCCAAAAAACGAATACCAGCTTTCCACTGCTGCTTATTTAAGACAATTGCAACGACTGCCACCAGGACTGTCGGGCTTTTAACCCCTTACCTTATCTTTACTTACAAAACTGACGATCATGAGAAAGCTTATTTTCTTCCTCATCCTATTACCTGCATTTTCGATAACAGCGACAGCACAGGCTTACGAGGATAATATCCAGTATGATAAGAAAAAACAGGCAGCCATTGCGGTAGAATACAGTTTTCCACCCGAGGCCCTCGAAAATGCCTTTATTGAAAGAATGAGAAAACTGGGGTACAAACCAAAGGAAGAAAAAGGGTTTCTAAACAAGGACAAAGGCTTCCTGGTGTTTAAGGATGCTTATGTAACAGATATCAGCAAAGACAAGCTGGATTATATTGTAAATGTGGAAAAGAAGAGCCGTAAAGAGGAAGATGCAGCTGTGCTGTTTATGTTTATGATGAAGAAGGAGGAGAATGTAATTGCCACTATGGGCAATGACAACCTGAATAAAGTAAAAAAATTCCTGAATAACCTGCTGCCTGAAGTAGAGGCTGCCTACCTGGAACTGCAGATAAGGGACCAGGAGGAATCGCTGACCAATGCGGAGAAAAAATTAAGAAGCCTGCAGGGAGAAAGACTGGAACTGGATAGAAAACTGGCGGAAAACCTGAAGACCCAGGATGAAAAAACAAAAGAGATCGAATCGCACAAACTCAGTATTGAAACATTAAAGGCGAAAAGAAAAAAAGACTGACACTACTGTGGCCGGGAAAACCTGGTATCAGTCAAAAAAGCCGAATCGGTGAGTGTCCGTAAAAAGACAAGCAGATCATTGGCCTGGGCATTGGTCAGCGTAATTCCATTCGTTAGTAAAGGATCAAGCGTAGCGCTTTGCTGCACAGTACTGCGGTAATGGTTGATGCATTGCTGCAGGGTGTTGAAGCGGCCGTCATGCATGTAGTTGGAGGAAATGTAGGAATTGCGCAGTGTGGGAACTTTGAACTTCAGTGAATCTTCCCGCTTCCCGGTGATCCTTATGCGACCAAGATCATTCAGGAAATTATCAACGGGCAGTCCAATGTTGCGGTAACTGTGATCGGTGAACAGCGGCTCAGGGTGGCAGGTGGCACAGTTGGTCCTGTATAACTGGTAACCGTTTTCTTCCTGTGGCGTAAAGCTGGCCGTACCTTTTTTATACCGGTCGTATTTGGAATCGGCAGAGGTCAGATAACCTGTAAACTGGCTGAGCGCTTTTAAAATATGTTCAGGCCGGATGAACGGCGAACCAAAAACTTTTTTAAAGTCATCCCGATAGGTGTCATCAGCTTCAAGTTTATTAATGGTACCCTCGTATGTTTCTCCCATTTCGTTGCTGCCATGAAGGGGCTGTGCGGCGGCGTCTTTCAAAGAGGAAAACTCCCCGTCCCAGTGAAAACCTGTACTCCAGGCAAGATTGAAGAGTACCGGAGCATTGCGCAAAGTGTGGGTATTATTTACCCCATGACTGCGGTCATGCTCAAAAGTGCCGAAGCCGGCGATCTGCTGGTGGCAGGAGGAGCAGGGATGCATCCCGTCGATCGAGAGCCGGCCGTCATAAAACAATTTGCGGCCCAGTTCAAAACCTTCTTTTGTAAGGGGATTATCTTCAAAACCGTAAGCTGGTGCGGGAAAGCCTGCCGGGACTGCCTGTTGCATCTGTTGCAGGCCATTTGTTTTCTGTTCTTTCCTGCAGGAGCCCAGCAGGTAAGAAAATGAAATGAAGAAAATAAATAAGGTAAATATCGTCAGAACCGTTTTCCGCACAGGGTAAAATTGAACAGCTAATTTACAACATCTTTTCGTGTCGTTTAGTGTCATTTCGTGGCTAATAATCCCCCGGCCTGAACCTCTGCCTGCCTGCCTTTATATCTGCATTTCTTTTTTTCCATTCCAGCCTTTTTTCTTTGGAGGCTTTACTGACCCTGGTGGCAATGCGGGGCTTTTTTGTTGAGAGGGCCCTGGTCAGCAGTTCATTTATTTTCTCAACAGCTTCCTTTTTGTTGGCCAGTTGGGTGCGGTGGACCTGTGACTTTACCATCAGGTAACCTTCGGCGTTCATGCGGTTACCCAGTTTTTCTTTTGCCAGCGTTTTTTGTTCAGCAGTCAGCAATGCCGATGAGTCAATATGAAAAGATGCGATAACGGCCGTCTCCACTTTGTTGACGTTCTGTCCGCCTTTGCCGCCGCTCCTGGTGGTCTGGAAGGATATTTCTTTGCTTACATCGATCATGTGGCTGGTTGCTGGTTGGTAGTTGCTGGTAAAGTTCCCGGCAAAGGTAATGTCGTTAAAATAATGAAAGTATCTTTATAGGATAACAAGTAAAAAGCAAGGAGTATGCGGGCAGTTATTCAGCGGGTTTCAAAAGCCGGTGTAACAATTGACGAAAAAGTACAGTGGCAAATCGGGCGGGGGCTGTTGGTATTGCTGGGAATTGAAGATGCTGACACCAGAGAGGATATTGAGTGGCTGAGCAGCAAGATAGTCAACCTTCGCATTTTTAATGATGCTGCGGGTGTGATGAACGAATCGGTAAAGGATAAAGACGGGGAAATATTGCTGATAAGCCAGTTTACCTTACATGCTTCCACCAAAAAAGGCAACCGCCCTTCCTATATCAGGGCCAGCAAACCTGAGATCGCCATTCCGCTGTATGAGAACATGATCCGTCAATTAACATCCGACCTGGGCAAACCCGTTGGAACCGGCAGCTTCGGCGCTGATATGAAAGTGGAATTAATAAATGACGGACCGGTAACTATAATAATTGATACGAAGAAAAAAGAATAAGCTAAGAGAAAAAAGAGTGAAAAGAGAAAAGGAGAACAGATTTTTTCCTCCTTTAAACTCCTGTTCTACCGGATCCCCACCCGCTCCGTATAAACCTTTCCCCCGGGCATTTCGATCATCAGGTAAAAGGAATTCCTGAAAATGGGAATATCCACTTTAACCAAATTGTCGTTAATGCCTTTTTGCTCCACCACCCGGTGTCCATCGGTTGTCCAAAGCATAACATTCCGGATCGGTTTACTGCTTTTGATGGTAAGCTGGCGGCCCGAGGTAAGCACTTTATAAGGTTTGTTCTCTTTCTTTAACGGCTGTGCCTGAACGGCAAGGAGTGATACGGATAATGCGATAATGGCCAGCAGCCTGTAAACAGACTTCATCATAGAATACATTTAATCTTTTAAAGGAATTGGTTTGAATTTCCAGGGGGGACGGGAGTCGGTAAACGGCAAGAATCATGCTAAATTGCAGTACTCACCAAAAAGTTTTGTTATGACCATACAACAGGCCCAGCAACAGGTGGACGGATGGATAAAGACCGTGGGTGTCCGTTACTTCAGCGAACTCACCAATATGGCGATACTGACGGAAGAAGTGGGAGAACTGGCCCGTATCATGGCCCGTAAATACGGTGACCAGTCGTTCAAAGAGTCTGATAAGGATATGAATATGGCTGATGAGATGGCCGATGTGCTGTGGGTATTGATCTGCCTGGCCAACCAAACAGGTGTTGATCTGACCGAAGCCCTGCAAAAGAATTTTGAAAAGAAAAATACCCGGGATGCGGAACGGCATCAGAAAAATGAGAAGTTGAAGCCCCTATCCCCTAAAGGGGAATAATAAACCCTAAATGAAAAAGAGATTCTTATACTTTGTTTTATTCATAGTTGGTTTTTTCTTAGGTATAGTGATTTGGCAACCTTGGATTGCAAAGGTTGTAATGGGTGAGGGGATACTTTTGAAGAAAACGGAGTCATATAAAGCCTTTAATGAAAATGGTGCAGAAATTAATGCACGTTTTTTTCTGAAGAAAGAAAATCAAGGGAAAGTCAAAGTAAATGAGATCATCATACGATTTGATGATATTCCCTTAGGCTCTCGCTACCTTATCCTGGTTCATGACAGCAGTTGGATTGGCAGTCCTAGTCAAAGCAAGAAGAACTACAAACTAATCTTTAATAAATGGCTTTTTCAAAGCGAAGTAGGAGCTAAGTTCAAAATAATCAATGATCCGGCCCGGAAAGATATTTACTATATGATTGAACGTTCAAATTTTGTAAAAGATACTATCAGATTTACCACATTTGATGAATTGCAAAGTCTGGGGAAGGAGATTGTTATAATTAAGCAGTAAAGTTAGTTTATCGGCAATAGTCGATTAAAAACTTCAATCCGGCTAAAACTCCTATAAATGCCGGTTCTATTATCTTTGCCGCTTATGGCAAATGATACGCACAAATTCCAGGCAATTATCTCGCATTGCAAAGAGTACGGCTTTATTTTTCCCGGCAGTGAAATATATGACGGGTTGCAGGCAGTATATGATTACGGCCAGATGGGCGCTGAACTGAAAAAGAACATCAAAGATCACTGGTGGAGGAGCATGACCCAGCTGCAGGATAATATTGTGGGGATCGATGCGGCCATTTTCATGCATCCCACCACCTGGAAGGCCAGTGGCCATGTGGACAATTTCAACGACCCGATGATCGATAATAAGGACAGCAAGAAAAGATACCGGGTGGATCACCTCATCGAAGGGTTTGCAGAAGAACAAAGGGCAACAGGCAATGAGCAATTGGCAAATGCCACTCTTGAGCAGATGGATGCTCTTTTAGCCAAAGATGATTTTACAGGATTGAAAAAACTGATTGAGGATAATAAGATCAAATGTTCAATCAGCGAAACTTGCAATTGGACTGATATAAGGCAGTTCAATCTGATGTTTTCAACAGAATTCGGATCAACGGAGGCTTCCGAAATCCCCCCTTCGGGGTTCCCGAGTGGAACGAAGGGAACGAACGAAGTTCAGGGGGCTAACAAAGTTTACCTGCGGCCGGAAACTGCGCAAGGCATCTTTGTCAACTTCCTGAATGTGCAGAAAACCGGCCGGATGAAAATACCTTTTGGTATTGCGCAGATCGGTAAAGCGTTCCGGAATGAGATCGTTGCCCGGCAATTCATTTTCAGGATGCGGGAGTTTGAGCAAATGGAAATGCAATATTTCATTCGTCCCGGTACCCAAAAAGAAGAGTATGAAAAATGGAAGCAGATAAGATTGGACTGGCACAAGAGCCTGGGCATACCTGCTGAGAAATACCGCTTTCATGACCATGTAAAACTGGCCCACTATGCAGATGCAGCCTGTGATATTGAATTTGAATTCCCGATCGGTTTCAAAGAACTGGAAGGCATTCACAGCCGCACTGATTATGATCTGAAGCAGCACCAGGAATACAGCAAAAAGAAACAGCAGTATTTCGATAATGATATTGATCCGGTCACTGGCAAGCCTTATGGCAATTACATTCCTTATGTAATTGAGACATCCATTGGTTTGGACCGGATGTTCCTCGCCGTCGTCAGCCATGCTTATGAAGAGCAGGATCTGAGCACGGCTGATAAACCAGACAGCCGGGTAGTACTGAAGCTCCCTGCTAAACTGGCCCCTATCAAGTTGGCGGTATTACCGCTGACTAAAAAAGATGCCTTGCCGGAAATAGCAGAAAGGATCATGGCTGACTGCAAAACCCATTTCCGCTGCTTCTACGAGGAAAAAGACTCCATCGGCAAACGTTACCGACGGATGGATGCCCTTGGCACCCCTTTTTGTGTGACGGTAGACCACCAGAGCAAGGAGGATAATACCGTTACCATCCGGCACCGGGATTCTATGGAACAGCAGAGGGTGCGTATAGAGGATATTAAAAATTTGGTTCTCCAGGTTGTAAATCAGGAATAAGTACTATAAAATAAGGATTCAGAAAGTTCCGGAAACTACTTTCTAATTCCTCATTCCTCATTTCTTATTTCTTATTCCCACCCCCAGGATTCTATGAAACAGGAGAGAGTGCGTATAGAGGATATTAAAAATTTGGTTCTCCAGGCTGTAAATCAGAAATAAGTAATATAAAATAAGGAATCAGAAAGTTCCGGGAACCTAACTTTTTATTACCACCCCCAACTTCCTCCGGATACAGAAACGGCCGATTTGCCAGCCATAAGTCCCGTAATGGCAAATTCTCACCTCTCCGGCTGACTTTCATCATACCATAAAAATGTGATTCAGGGTACTTTGAGGATTGATTATTACCTCAAAAACACTGAAATGGAAACCACAATTGTTCCTGCAGTTGAAAAAAAATCAACGCCTGAGAATAAAAAGGCTTTTTCCCCGTCCGACCAAGTCATCCGGGCGGGCATCATGGATGGAAATGAAGCCGCTTCCTATATCGCTTACAAGACCAGCGAGGTCTGTGCTATCTATCCTATTACCCCTTCTTCGACAATGGGGGAGTGGGCGGATGAGTGGAGCAGCAATGATGTAAAAAATATCTATGGGGAAGTACCGAAAGTGATCGAGATGCAAAGTGAAGCCGGCGCCGCTGGTGCCATCCACGGCGCTTTACAGGGCGGGGCACTGGCTTCCACCTTCACCTGCTCCCAGGGCTTGCTTCTGATGATCCCCAATATGTACAAGATCGCCGGTGAACTGACCCCGGCCGTTTTTCATATCGCTGCAAGGGCCATCGCCACACATGCACTATCCATTTTTGGTGATCATAGTGATGTGATGGCCACAAGATCAACCGGGTTTGCACAACTGTTTGGCAAC
>JANNUI010000364.1:0-4045 GCA_031395125.1 Chitinophagaceae bacterium
TGCAGTGAGAGCGGATCAGCTCAAACACATCCGGATCAAGGCTTTGCCGAATGAGATCATGCTGATGACGACCAATCTACCGTCCGGCTACCACCGTGACCTGCAGTTACTCAAAGAACATCTCTTTCCTGCTTTTAAAACATTGAAAGATTGTATTGAAATGGCTGCCCTGATGTTGTCGGGTATCGAAATCAAAAAGGATATTCTTACTGATGAGCGATATAAATATCTTTTCAGCGTGGAAGAAGTAAATAAAATGGTAAATGCCGGAATGCCATTCCGGGATGCCTATAAAAAAGTGGGGCTGGATATTGAAACCGGTAAATTCAGCTACGATACAAACATCCGGCACAGCCACGAAGGAAGTATTGGCAATCTTTGCACAGAAGAGATAAAAAAACAGATGGAAAAAGTTGTAAGCTCTTTTCCTTTTGCTACCGTTCAATCAGCATTAAAGGATTTGATAAAATAGGGTTTTCCTAAGCCCCCTTTAGGGGGTTGGGGGCAACCCATATTTATCCACCAGGTAAATAAACGCTGCCATGTTTATGGCTCCCAGCTCCAGTTCTCTCTTATTTACTGCTTCAAACACATCGCTCCGTGCATGATGGATGTCAAAGTAACGTTGGGTATCCGGGTTCAGGCTGGCCGTGGGTGTTTTTAAAGCCCGGTTCAGCGGGCCAATATCTGCCCCACCACCGCCTTTATTGATCTCCGTGCAACCATAGGGGGCTATCAGGGGTTTCCAGGCCGAAACTTTCTGGTATTGCTCATCACTGCCGGAGAAACCCAATGACCTCGGTGTAAAACCGCCAGCATCGCTTTCCATAGCCAGGATATGTTTTTCATTTTTAGCTTTTGCTTCTTCTGCATATTTATTGCCACCTCTTAATCCATTTTCTTCATTGGCAAATAAAACAAAGCGGATGGTCCTTTTGGGTTTGTATCCAATGGCTTTAAAGGCCCTGAGTATTTCTATCGTTTGCACACAACCGGCCCCGTCATCATGTGCGCCCTCGCAATTGTCCCAGCAGTCTAAATGGCCACCAACCGTAATGATCTCATCAGGAAATTCAGTTCCTTTCAGTTCGCCAATGATATTATGCCCGGTTGTATCAGACAGAAAATGGCCGTTCGTTTTTATTGTGACTTTCACTTTACCATTCTTCAGCTGATCACTCAGCCAGTCAGCATCCCTCAATCCGACAGCCACAGCAGGTATCTTCGCATATGCAGAGTCATATCTTGTAGCGCCGGTATGCGGGCTATTATCCGTTGCATGGCTCAAACTGCGTATAATGACAGCCTTTGCCCCGTATTTGGAAGCTCTACTGGGGCCCTGTCCCCGGTACTGGCCCGCATCCCGGTAAGCATTGAATGTATTGATATAGGTATCGTTAAATTTATAGTTATAAAAAACGATCTTCCCCTTTACTTCGTCTTTTCTCTTTTCCAGTTCATCAAAAGAGTTCACCAGTATTACTTCTTCGGCTACCCCTGTCTCGCCGGTTCCAACTGAATTACCCAACGCAACAACATCAAGCTTTCGTTCTACTGTTCTATTCTGAATTGTTAATTGAGTGGTATAAGCTACATCATCTCCACCCCTCACCCAGTGCGGCACCATGCACTCCTGCATCCATGCCCTGTCAGCCCCGCTTTCCTGCATCATTTTTAATCCCCACTGTTCTGATTTTACCATACCCGGTGAGCCGGCAAGCCGGCCCCCTATCTGCTTTGTCAGGTAGCGGAGATTTTCATAGGCTTTGCCATTTGTCAGTATCTCATCGGATATGCGTTTGATCAGAGTAGAGTCTTCCTTTTGTCCGAAAACAGTTGTGCCAAACATTGAAAGAACTAAGATCAGCCAGCATTTTCTCATAGATTTTCTGTTTTGCTAAAGATAGCAGAAACTCCAAAACTGGTTGTAAAGAATTAAGATAAATGGTAAACCTTAGCTCCTGTAAAACTGTTACCTTCGGACACTGATTTATACATTATGCGGATTGGAATTGTTTGCTACCCTACTTTCGGCGGTTCCGGAGTGTTAGCAACAGAATTGGGCAAAGCCCTGGCGCAAAAAGGCCATATGGTTCATTTTATCACCTACCAGCAGCCGGTGCGGCTGAATGGTTTCATCCCCAATATTTTCTACCATGAGGTGCAGGTACCTACCTATCCCCTGTTTGATTACCCTCCCTATGAAACCGCCCTCGCCAGTACGATGGTGGATGTCATCAAGAACAATGACCTTGACCTGCTCCATGTGCATTATGCCATTCCGCATGCCTCGGCTGCCTATATGGCCAAACAGATCCTGAAGAAAGAAGGGAAGACCATTCCTGTCATCACCACGTTGCACGGCACGGACATTACGCTTGTGGGCCGTGATAAGACCTATGCCCCGGTCGTCACCTTCTCCATCAATGAAAGCGATGCCATAACAGCTGTATCACAGAACCTGCGGAATGAGACCTTCCGGCATTTTGCGATCACAAAAGAGATTGAAGTGATCGTCAACTTTGTTGATGTAAGCCGCTTCACCCGGAAACCGATCGATGCCTTTAAAAAAGTAATTGCGCCGAACGGGGAAAGGATATTGATGCATGCCTCCAACTTCAGGAAGATAAAACGGGTGCAGGATGTGGTGAAGATCTTTGCCGAAGTCAATAAACAGATCCCGTCAAAGCTGTTGTTCGTTGGAGACGGCCCTGAACGATCCACTGCAGAGGACCTGGCCCGGGAGATCGGCGTTTTTGATGAGATCCGTTTTGTGGGCAAGCAGGAACAAATGGAAGATATCCTGGCTATTGCCGATCTGTTCCTCCTTACCTCAGAATATGAAAGTTTCGGTCTTGCTGCGCTGGAAGCCATGGCCGCCGGTGTGCCGGTCGTCTCCACCAATGCGGGAGGTTTAGGTGAAATAAATATCCACGGAGAGACCGGCTATATGAGTGAGGTGGGTGATGTGGCGGCCATGAGTGAGCAGGCTATCTCCATTCTGAAAGACAATGCTGTGCTAAAAGCATTTAAAGAAAGGGCAGCCGCACATGCCCGTCAGTTTGACATTACTAAAATCGTTCCGTTGTATGAAAAGCTTTATGAAAGGTTTTTATGAAATGAAAAGAGGCTGCCTGAAAAGTATTTTGGAACACAAAGCCCACCAGGTAAACACTAAGAACACAAAGAAATTCTCTATTATTATCAGTGCGTTGTGTCCTTCGTCTTAACGTTGTGTACTTTGTGCTCCTTCTTTACCCACTTTTGAGACAGCCTCTTTTTAAATTGCAAACAATTCTACTTAGCGTCTCAGCCAGGGCAGCGGATCTACATTCCTGGTTTCGATCATCAGGATGAAATCTATCTGGCCGCCGTTCCCGTCATCATCTTTGCCAACCCGTCCTATCTGTTGACCCGTTTTCACTGACGCTCCTTTTGAAACCGATACACCTGACAGGTTACTGTACGTGGTGAAGTATTTACCGTGGCGGATCGTAATTGCTGTTCCGTCACCAAGACTATACACAGCTGCTACCTCTCCGTCAAATACTGCTTTTACGGCCACTCCTGCAGATGGCGTGGCGATGGTGAGACCCGGGTTATCAAATGTTAATAAGGTATTCTCAATTTTATTATTGCCGAACCTGAGTGTTACTATTCCATTGTCCACCGGCCATGGCAATTTTGCCCGGTTGGCTGCAAAACTGCTGTTAAGCGCCACATCTTTTGCATTCAGGTCAAGATAGCTTTCAGGTTTTTTTACTGCCTCATTTCTTTTAGAGGTTGCCGTGCCGGGAGTGCTGACCGTAGTGGTCGGACTCACGGGGTTTGTTTCTGGTGCAGTGACAGGGTTATTCTTTTTAGCCAGTTCGTCTGCTTTTCTTTTTGCATCTGCCTCTGCCCTGGCCTTGGCTTTCGCCGCTTCGATCTCCCTGCGAACAATGGCGGTAATGGCGTTATTCAGGTCCCTGTCTCTCTTCTTCTTGGCGGCGATCTGTTTTGACAGGTCTTTCTCTTTTGATTTCAGTTGTGCCACCACAGCAGC
>JANNUI010000391.1:0-1830 GCA_031395125.1 Chitinophagaceae bacterium
CGAGTTTCGCGGCGCTGGTCATGGCGGCGAGAATTTCCTCGGCGACGCTGCCGGCGACCGCCGCCATCGGCGTGATGAAGTTGTCATGGCCCAGCGTCGCCGCCCACATGCGCCGCGCCGTTGGCCCCTCCGGCCTGCGGTTCGTCCGCTGGCGGAGGAGAGGAAGCTCCGTACACAGTTCATCGAGGACGGTCGCGAAGCGCGCGCGGGCCGCGCCGTAAGCGAGGGCGCGCTCCGGCCCGCCGGCTCCGATGATAAGATCGATGGGTCCGTCATTGAGGTGAAGCCTGCCGCCTTCGATCATGCGGGATTGCATGCGGCTCATCGGAACAGCTCCCGCAACGGACGCACGTGATCCATATGGCCGCCGAGCGCTGCATAGTCGTCGCGGCGGAGCGTGAATTCGATCGGCGCCACCAATGCGGGCGTCGGCACATAGCCGAAGGCGTTGGCGGGAAGCGCCGTCACATCGACCATGAAGGTGATGCCGCCGCCCGGCCAGACATAGACCGGAGCGCCGCCGCAGGTGACGCGGGTCAAGGCATCGCGCACCGACTTCGTGAGGCGCACCGGATTTTCGGTGACACCGGCGCGGAGCGATCCCCCCGCTCCCCCCATGAACAACACCGTCGACAGAGCGGGCTCGCAGTTTTCGCTGATGCGCTCGACCGACTGGCGGAGCGTCTCCGGCAATTCCATTTCGCGGGGAATGAGCGTACCGTCGAGTTCGAAATAGGCGTGATGCTCGCCGGTGGTCGAGACCATCAGCAGGCGCAATCCCGCCCATGCCTCCTTCGCGTCGAAGGGCTTGAGGATGGCCAACGGATCCATGAGATCGGTGCCGCCCCAGCCGGAGCCGGGCTGCGCCACCTTGAAATAGCGGCCCGGAGTCGAGCGATGACCCCGGATGCCGATGCCGGTATCGCGGACGCCGAGGAATTTTCCCGCCTGATGCTCGGAGAGGACGCCGGTGATGTGATCATCGACGACGACGACTTCGTCCACATGATCGCGCCATTGTTTGGCGAACATGCCGATCGTCGCCGAACCGCAGCCGACTCGCATGCGCTCCTCAGGCTTCCCGTCGATCACGGGTGGCTTGCCCGCTTCGATCAGCACCTGGGCGCCGCCGTCGACGCTGACTTCGACGGCCTGGCCATTGCACAATGCCAGCAGCGTCTCGCAGGTGACGCGGCCTTCCTTCTTCGAGCCCCCCGTCAGATGGCGCACGCCGCCGAGGGAGAGCATCTGCGAGCCGTATTCGGCGGTGGTGATGTGGCCCACCTGCTCGCCATTGGCGCGCACGGCGGCGGTTTCGGGACCCAAATGGCGGTCGGTGTCGATCTTCACCTTGACGCCGCAATAGCTGAAAATACCTTCGGTGACGACGGTGACCATGTCAACGCCAGCGACTTCCGACGAGACGATGAAGGGCGCCGGCTTGTAGTCGGGATAGGTGGTGCCGGCGCCGATGGCGGTTATCACCGTGTTGCCGGGCTCGACGATGCGGCCATCCCACTCCTTGTCGCGATGGAGGAAGGAGACGACCTCGCGGCCGCTCTCGATGGTGCGTTCGAGCAGGACGTGGGGATCGATGCGGATCAATTCGCCGTTGCGGTTGCCGTAGCGGTCGCAGGCGCCAAGCGCTCCGTCCCGGATGTAGCACAGCACGGGGCAGGCATCGCAGCGAATCTTGTCAGCACTCATGGCGCTGTTTTCCTGGCGAGGATGGCGGCCCTGATCCTGTCGGGGGTCGCGGGAGTCCGCATCATGCGGTTTCCGGTGGCATTGGCAATGGCGTTGAGAATGGCGGGGGCGGTGGGGATCAGC
>JANNUI010000425.1:0-4360 GCA_031395125.1 Chitinophagaceae bacterium
TATTGCCGTTGCCTTCTTATTAATCTTTAAATATAAACATACGCCTGGTGAAAAGCTTGAAGTAAAACATTAATATTTGGATTGAATATAAAAAATCCCAAACTCCTTATTGGAATTTGGGATTTGTTTTTTAGAATTTCGTATCCTTAAATATGCGCTTCGATCTTCTTCACAAAATTTGATTTTGGCTGGGCGCCTACCAGTTTATCCACCACCTGCCCGCCTTTGATGAACAGGATCGCCGGTATGGAAGTGATGCCATAGTTCATGGAAACCTCAGGGTTATTGTCCACATTCAGTTTGCCCACATTGATCTTGCCATCGTATTCTTTGCTCAGTTCTTCGATCACCGGCCCGATAGCCCGGCAGGGGCCGCACCATTCTGCCCAGAAATCCACCACGGTCAGTTTATCGGAGGCCAGCACATCAGCCTGGAAATTGGAATCATTGAATTCTTTTGTCATTGTTTGATTTTATTTTTTGTTTTCAACCCTTCGGTATACTCAGGGGAGGACAAATTTAAGCCCAATCACTATAACATGATGGGTTGACACAAAGTTGTGTAAAACTTGACAGGGATTAAGGTCAGCCAGCTTACAAAACTGCTAAAAAGTCCGTTACAGATTCCTGATCTTCTCCGGGTCCTGACGTGTATCAAAAATGCTTACTATTTCAATAAACTCTTCCTTTTCCCTGTATAATATAATGTTATGTTTGCTAAGAACCGCTTTTCTTAATCTGGTTGGGGTTGAATAAGGGGATAACGGGAAGGATGGCGGGCTATAACTGCTATTTTGGCTTCGTATAAATTCAAGAAGTTGTCAAGAACTTTTAAATTCCAATTTTCAGCCAGCCACAGGGAAATATTTTCGAGGTCGGCCCGGGCACGTGAGTAAGAACAACCGGCTTAACCATTTAATCCATATTTTTACGGATATAGGCCAGTGCATCTTCATTCAGCATAAATTTTCCTTCATCGCCCTGCCGCATACTTTCCTCAATTCTTTTTTTCCATGCCTGTGGCAATTCATCCCAGCCGCTTTCATCCATTTTGCCATGAATATAGTTTTCCACCAGGCCAAGTACTGTTTCCTGTTCCGTTTCGGGTAATGCTTCAATCTCTGAAATGATTTTTTGCTTTATTTTTTTATCGTAAGCCATAGGTTAAAGGTACATAAAACAGGAGGCACTTATACCGTCATTACCTGCACATCCAGTTCCGGTCTTTCTTCCAGGAAATGTATCATCTCCTCATTCATCTCGAAACCATTGTTCATGGTAACAAGGCTGATTTTCATCCTGTTCTTCGGCTCTGCCAAAGTGAATTTTAAAGTGGCCTTGCCGGGATGGTATTTCATATTTTTTTCAATAAAACCCACCATTTCAGCTGTCAGGTCTTTCGGGTGTGCCTCAATGGTGACCTGGCGGGTCATATTACGTTTCATTGCCTCTGCCAGTGAAACACTCGTTACTTTAAAAGAAAATTCTTCTTTATCACGCCACTGCTCAAAAAAGCCGGTGATGTGAACCGTGGTACCCTGTTGCAGCAGCGACATATATTTTAAATAGGTTTCCCTGAATAAAGGGAACTCTGTCTTGCCGGAATAATCTTCAATAACAAAATTGCCATACTTGTTCCCATTTTTTGCAATCTTATGCTGTGCTTCCGCCACCAGGCCAATCAGGCGGAAAGGCCTCCCGGGATTGGGGTGCAGGCGGATGGCTTCTTTAAATTCATTGAAACCGGCAATGGCGGTAACTCCGTAATGCCGCATTTCAAATTTATAGTGATCCAGCGGGTGCCCGCTCAGGAACATACCCGTCACTTCTTTTTCCCGCTCTAATTGTACGATCAAGGGCCAGTGTTCACACTCCGGCAGGCGGGGAGGAGGAATCTCCATGGTGATGGGCAGATCACCAAACAAGGTATTCGCCGAAGTGGCATTCTGTGTGGCGATCATCAGCCCGTATTTGATCACCCGTTCAAGACCGTTGATGGTCTCTCCCTCAGGTACATGAAAATACTGTGCCCGGTGAAATTCGCTGAAGCAATCAAATGAACCGGCATAAGCCAGGCTCTCCAGTGTTTTTTTATTAACAGTACGATGATTGATGCGTTTGATGAAATCAAAAATGCTGACAAAGGGACCTTTCTTCTGCCGTTCCGTGATAATGCTTTCCACTGCCGCCTCGCCCACACCTTTTAGTCCGCCCAGACCAAAACGGATCTCCCCTTTGCTGTTCACCGCAAATCCTTTCAGCGATTCATTGATATCAGGCCCCAGCACTTTCAACCCCATCCGTTTACACTCTTCCATAAAGAAGGTGATCTTTTCTATACTTCCGGCGTTGTTCAAAACAGCCGACATGTATTCGGCAGGGTAGTGGGCTTTTAAATAGGCTGTCTGGTAGGCCACATACGCATAACAGGTGGAGTGGGACTTGTTGAACGCATACTGGGCAAAAGCTTCCCAGTCGGTCCAGATCTTTTCTAACCGTTCAGCGGGTAATAATCTCTCTGTAGCGCCGGCAATGAACTGTGCCTTCATTTTATCCAATACCGATTTTTGCTTTTTGCCCATGGCTTTGCGCAGCACATCTGCATCGCCCTTGCTGAAGCCGGCAAGTTTTTGCGCCAGCAGCATCACCTGCTCCTGGTACACGGTAATGCCATAGGTCTCCTGCAGGTACTCTTCCATTTCCGGCAGATCATACGCAATGGTTTCCCGCCCATGCTTGCGGTCAATATAGTTGGGGATATAAGCAATGGGACCGGGCCGGTAGAGGGCATTCATGGCGATCAGGTCGCCGAACTTATCCGGTTTCAGCTCCCGCAGGTATTTCTGCATGCCGGCGCTTTCAAACTGGAATGTGCCGATGGTGGAGCCATGCTGGTATAGCTCAAAAGTTTTTTTATCATCCAGGGGGATGGTATCAATATCAATTTCCACTCCGTGGATCTCTTTGATAAGGACCAGCGCATTTTTGATAATGGTCAGTGTCTTCAATCCAAGAAAGTCCATTTTGATGATGCCGGCCTGCTCAATGTCATTGCCTTCGATCTGTGTCACCCAAAGCGGCGAGTCTTTTGCCACAGCAATAGGGATCATGTCCGTAAGATCCATGGGGGCGATGATGATACCTGCGGCATGGATACCGGTGTTGCGGACAGAACCTTCCAGTCTTTCAGCTTCGTGCAATACCCTGCCCGCCAGCGTTGTTTCCTGTTTATAAACTTCACGGAGTTTTTTTACATTTTCCAGGTCATCATTGCCCAGACCTTCTCTTTCTTCCAGTGATTTCTCACCGTCCTTTGCTTTCAACGGTGCATGTAAAACTCTTTTTAATTCAATGCCGGGTCTTTCCGGAACGAGTTTGGCCAATGCATTGGATTCCGGCAGCGGCAGATCCATTACCCTTGCCACATCCTTTATACTCATCTTGGCGGCCATCGTACCATAGGTGATGATCTGTGCCACCTGGTTCTTACCGTATTTCTCCACCACATAGTCAATTACTTTCTGCCGGCCCTCGTCATCAAAATCAGTATCAATATCCGGCATGGACTTACGGTCAGGATTCAGGAACCGCTCAAACAGCAGGTTGTATTTGATGGGATCGATATTGGTGATGCTGATACAATAAGCCACCACACTGCCGGCTGCCGAACCCCGGCCGGGTCCAATGAATACACCTTTATCCCTTCCGGCCTTAATAAAATCACTGACAATGAGAAAGTAACCTGCATAGCCCATCATTTTGATGGTGAACAATTCAAATTCTATCCGTTCTTTTATTTCATTAGTCAGGTCACTATACCTGCGGTTTGCGCCTTCCCAGGTAATATGCTTCAGGTATTCCCACTGGTTGATGGATTCGGCTGATACAGTGTATTTGCCGATGGTTTCTTCTTTGCTGTGCAGCTGGAATTTTTTGTCAATGGGAAATGCGGGCAGAAGGATATCCCTTGTCAGGTTCAGAAGTTCTACCTTGTCCACTATCTCGTTGCTGTTGTCAATAGCTTCCGGCAGGTCGCTGAACAATTTACTCATCTCTTCCGTGGTCTTGAAATAGAACTGGTCGTTGGGGAAAGCAAAGCGTTTGTTTTTTGAGTGAACATCATCGTCCGTAAAGTCCAGTTGCTTCTCAGTGGCGAATTTTTCACCGGTATTGATACAAAGTAAAATGTCATGCGCATTATAATCCTCCACATCCACATAGTGTGAGTCGTTACTCGCTATGATTTTCACCTTGTATTTGCGGGCCAGTTTTACCAGCACTTCATTCACTTTGTCCTGCTCGGGCATACCATGCCGCTGCAGTTCCACATAATAATCTTCCTGGAAAATGTTAAGCCACC
>JANNUI010000320.1:0-2650 GCA_031395125.1 Chitinophagaceae bacterium
ATTTTGTCCATTCTTTCCACCCTGAATAATTATTAATTAATAATTATTAATTTTTAATTGTCCCGCCCTACCTTTGCTTAGTTGCATAAACAACTATCTGCCTCACCCCTTCCCTCTCCCTATCCCGATAGCTATCGGGAGGAGAGGAAGTAAAAACAGACCTCAAAATGAAGATTTTAGTTTGTATCAGTAAAACACCGGACACTACGGCAAAAATAGCTTTCACCGATAACAACACGAAATTCGACACAGCTGGTGTGCAGTGGATAATCAACCCCTACGATGAGTGGTATGCGCTAGTCCGTGCTATTGAACTGAAAGAAACCGACCCTACCACCGTTATTCACCTTTGCACAGTTGCTGCTGCCGATACAGACCCCATCATCCGTAAAGCCCTTGCCCTTGGCGGCGATGAGGCCATCCGGGTGAATGCAGACAGTCATGACAGTTTTTATATCGCTTCGCAAATAGCCGAAGTGGCCAGGCAGGGCGGGTATGACCTTGTATTCACCGGTAAAGAAACGATCGATTACAACGGTTCTTCCATCGGTGGGATGGTAGCTGAACTGCTGGACCTCCCCTATGTATCACTCGCCACCAAATTTGAATTGTCCGGAGGCAATGCAACGATAACCAGAGAGATCGAAGGTGGAGAAGAAATATGCGAAGCAGCATTGCCGCTGGTGGTAAGCTGCCAGAAAGGAATGGCCGAACAGAGAATACCGAATATGAAAGGCATCATGGGCGCCAGGTCCAAACCCCTGAAACCCGTAGAGCCTGTTGCAGTTGATACCCTGACTTCTGTTGCAGGTTTCGAACTTCCCCCTGCCAAAGCCGGCGTGAAACTGGTGGACCCTGAAAACGTAGAAGAACTGGTAAGATTGCTCCATGAGGAGGCTAAGGCCATTTAAGCCCCTGTCCCCTAAAGGGGAACTTAGGTCAATTAGTTCTTTTATTATTTACTAAATTTTATAAAGCAGAAAGATGATTATGTTACCAGCTTCAGTATTGCTATCACTCCCGAAAGCATTCAGGATTGTGTCGCACACTTCATCTTTCAGTTCTCTTATCAACAAATAAAACTATTACCATGAGTGTTCTGATATTTATCGATACTACAGAAGGCCATGTAAAAAAAGCATCGCTGGAGGCCATGAGCTATGGCGCTAAACTGGCAGGGCAATTGGGCACCGCAGCTGAAGGCGTTGTACTGGGCCCGGTAACAGATAACCTGGCCGCTCTCGGGAAATATGGTGTCAGCAAGATCCATCATGTCAGCAATGATTCCCTAAAACACCTCGACGCACAGGTGTTCACCAACGTAATTGCACAGGTGGCTGCAGCAAGCGGCGCTACTGTTATTGTATTCTCCAATAACGTAGATGGAAAAGCCATTGCCCCCCGTCTTTCTGTAAGGCTGAAAGCCGGTTTGGTTTCAGGCGCAGTTGCCTTGCCCGATACCAGCAAGGGCTTTGTGGTGAAGAAAAATGTTTTCTCCGGCAAGGCCTTTGCCCATATTGCTGTGAGCAGCCCGGTTAAAATAATAGCACTCAATACCAATGCCTACCAGGTCATCGCCAGGGAGGGTTTGGCAGAAGTGGTGGCTTTCAACGCCACAGTGGACACAGCAAAAGTGAAAGTGATCAACACAACAAAGGCCAGCGGTGAAGTGGTGCTGACAGAAGCTGAAGTGGTGGTAAGTGCCGGCAGGGGAATGAAAGGTCCTGAGAATTGGGGTATGGTTGAAGAACTGGCCAAAGTATTACATGCCGCCACTGCCTGCAGCCGTCCTGTAGCCGATGCGCACTGGCGTCCGCACAACGAACATGTGGGACAAACCGGGATCGCCATTGCCCCTAATCTTTATATCGCCATCGGCATCTCCGGCGCTATCCAGCATCTCGCCGGCGTGAACAGGAGCAAGGTGATCGTTGTCATCAACAAAGACCCCGAAGCGCCATTTTTCAAAGCGGCCGACTATGGTATCGTTGGGGATGCGTTTGATATTATACCAAAATTCACTGCCGCAGTAAAAAAACTCAAAGGCGTAGCCTGACAGCAGCAGCACCGGAACGCTTTTAGCGGTCTGGGGCATACAACAACTATATAATTTTCGTCTTACAGTATCCGTCAGGCCGCTTACAGCATCCCGGCGGATACTACTTCAACCACAAACACGGCTTGTGTTTCTGGTTTTTTATTGCCAACTTTATAGAATAAAAATATTCTATGAAGAAAGCCTTCCTGCTGTTCCTTTTCTCCGGTGCCTTCCTCCTCTCCTACGGCCAGAAGAAAAAAAATAAAAGCAAGGAAACAACCAATTATGAACAGAATGATTCTATCCCCGCCACTGTAAAAACCAGTAAAAAAGGAAAGGATAGCAAGAAAGACGATAAGAAAAATAAAAAGGCAGCCCCCACCGAATACATCACGGCAGGTGAAGAAACTCCGGTAGCGGATACCGCCACCAGGTTCACGGGGCTTATCAAGTACAGGATGACATCCGACGACCCCGCTGACAGGGATTCTATGTTTATCTGGTTCAGCGAAAACCAGATCAGGGTCACCATGTTCACACCCGGCTACCGGGCCGACCAGATCTTTGAGACCATCATGATCGCCCGTTTTGCCGACAGCAGCCTGCTTACAC
>JANNUI010000486.1:0-5070 GCA_031395125.1 Chitinophagaceae bacterium
CATAGCCGTTCTTTACTTTCACTACCTCGTTTTTTGCACCCAGGTTATCTACGTCCTGAATTAGAATGATTTCCATTGTTCTCTTTTTATTCACCTTCCCACTGCCCAGTACTTCGTTCGGGTTGTACTGTTCCCTCTCCACCTGTGGAGAGGGTTAGGGTGAGGGGTGAGGTTATTTTAAAAGGTCTGTTACGTAAGGTAATAATGCCATCTGGCGGGCTTTTTTCACCGCATCAGAAACCTTGCGCTGGTATTTCAGGCTGTTTCCGCTAAGGCGGCGGGGCAATAATTTACCCTGCTCGTTCAGGAATTTTTTCAGAAACTCCACATCTTTATAATCAATGTAGCGGATCTTGTATTTTTTGAAACGGCAGAATTTCTTGACCCGTTTGTCGCTTTTGATAGCGGTCAGATATTTTATTTCATTTTTTGCCATGACTTATACCTCCGCTAATTTTTCAGTTCCTGTTTTTACACCACTTCTCTTTCTTGCATTGTACTCGACGGCGTATTTATCGAGTTTGGTGCAGAGCTGGCGGAGCATTGTTTCATCCCGCAGCATCTGGATCTTCATTTTTTCGTTGAAATCAGGGGCGGCTGTGTACTCCAGCACCCAGTACAGTCCCGTTGTTTTTTTCTGGATCGGGTAAGCCAGTGATTTCAATCCCCATGCATTTTCAGCTACGATAGAGCCACCTGCATCAGTCACCATTTTGGCATACTTCTTCTGCTCGGCTTTGAACTCATCATCACTGAGAACCGGGGTAAAAATCACCATCAGTTCGTAATTGTTCATTTTAGTTTTTTTTATCCGCCGTAGCTTTATGCGTAGGCGGAAAAGTTTATAAATTCGGTTTATCCGCCAAAGCTTAAGCAAAGTCGGGTTTTCCCCAATGGGCATCCTCAGCCAACCGGCGGAGAAAGAATCTGCGAATTCAGATTTGGGGCGGCAAAGATAGGGAGTAAATGCCAGAAAAAGGAACTCAGGAAAAGGATTTTAGATATCCCGGGCAGAAAGAAAATATCAGCCTAAACCCCTGACAGTAAACGGATAATTATCAAAATCCTTTTTTACCGCTGCCAATTTTTTTCAACAGCACCAGGTAAGTGGGAAAATGGTCGCTGTAGCCCCCGCGGTAGCGGTTGCCATCCCATGTCCGCATCGGGTAGCCTTTATAACGGCCGATATTTTCCACCATGTATTCTTTATTGAAAATATGTTGCTGGTAATAGAAGAAACCACCCTGGTCCTTATTCAGCCAGGGATAGGAGATCAGTATCTGATCAAACAAGCCCCATGCATCCTGGTAGGCCAGTGTGCCGATGCCTTTTTTGTACAACTCCGTCCAGGGATTGTACATACCTCCCTTGCCAACATCAGCCAGTTTGCCTTTGGCATTGATGATATCTGCCACACTTATATTATTCGGGTCATCGTTCAGGTCGCCCATCACCACAAATTTTGCATCCGGTTCCAGTTTTGAAATGGAGTCCATATGGTTGCGGCAAACCTGTGCAGCTGCATTCCTTGCAGGGGCGCTTCTTTCCTCACCACCCAGACGGCTGGGCCAGTGATTGACGTAAACATGAATTATTTCTCCATCCAATTTTCCTTTTACCCATAGTACATCACGGGTAAAATAGGAGTCTTTGGAACCGCCAGGTAACTGAACAAATAATTTATCGCTGGCTTCAACGGTAAAATATTTTGGATTGTACAACAAACCCACATCCACACCCCTTACATCTCTGGAATCATAGTGCACAATTTTATATTTCCTTTTTTTCAGCAGTTTGTGATGAACCAGGTCGGTCAGTACGGTATCGTTCTCCACTTCAGCCACACCCAGCAAGGCCGGGCCGTCTGGATTTTTATCCGCTCCCATCTCTGAAATAACAGTTGCCAGTTTGTCCAGTTTATCCCGGTAAATTGTGCCGGTATAATTTTTTGGTCCCGATGGAGTGAATTCTTCATCATTCACCATGGGGTTATCCACGGTGTCATAAAGGTTCTCGAGGTTGTAAAAACCTATGATGGCCATCTTGTACTGCTGTTTGCCCTCCTGTGCAAAAAGACAGGCAGTGAAAAACAGTGAAAGGAAGAACAGGGAACTCTTTTTCATACGCAAACACTAAGCTGCAAACTTAGCGAAACAAAAGACGCAGCGCAGCGGGAAAAAGATGCCTGGGTTAAGTAATTGTAACCACGCATCTGCCAGCCCGGATGGGCTCCTTTAGAGGACAAGTTGTGCTTATTTTTTTCCGGTGAAAGGGATAAAGTCCCTAAGTTTGCCCCTTTGTCTAAAATATATTTTCATGCGTAAAACCAAACTGCTGCTGTTGTTCCTTTTTATTGGAACGGTGGCCATGGCGCAGGTGAGACTCCCTGTTGACACCATTCCTGTCCGGGATACTTCCGTGGAAGAGCACCAGGAAGCCGTGCTGGATAATATCCCCGTCATTTCCCTCGACGAAAATGAACTGAATGACGGGAGCAGCCAGAATGTGTCTTCTGTGCTGACAGCCGGCCGGGATCCCTTCTTCTCTGCTTCGGCCTTTAACTGGAGCCCTGTCCGCTTCCGTATCCGCGGATATGATGCGGACATGTTCAGTACCTATATGAATGGGATACCGATGGAGAATCTCGACAACGGGTTCACTCCTTTCGGTCTCTGGGGCGGATTAAATGACGTACTGCGGAACCGGGAAATTTCCATCGGTCTCCGCTACAACACTTTTGCTTTTGGTGATATCGGAAGCAATACCAATATTGATTCAAGGGCCAGCAAACAAAGAAAGCAAACCAGCCTCAGCTACGCTTACTCCAACCGGAACTACAATCACCGTATCATGCTCACCCATTCCACCGGTCTGAGCAAAAAAGGATGGGCATTTACCGTGAGCGGCAGCCGCCGCTATGCAGGTGAAGGCTATGTGCCCGGTGCCTATTATGACGGATGGAGTTATTTTGCTGCTATTGATAAAAAGATTGGTGAAAAGCACCTGCTTTCACTCACTGTCTTCGGGGCTCCGACTGAAAGCGGACGCCAGGGTCCGGCAGTCACCGAAATGATTAAACTGGCGGGTACCAATTTTTATAATCCCTTCTGGGGTTATCAAAACGGGAAAGTGAGAAACGCAAGTATCGCCAAAACGCATCAGCCTTATCTCATACTTACGCATGACTTCCGCATCAGCAACAATACCAACCTGACCACGGCGGCGGGATATTCTTTTGGCGACAGGAGCACCACGGCACTGGACTGGTACAATTCGGCAGACCCGAGACCCGATTACTACCGGTACCTGCCCAGCTATTATAAAACCACGGACCCGGGTCAGTCGGCCATGCTGGAAGAAGCCATGCAGAACGACATCAAACTCCGGCAGATCAACTGGGACAGGCTCTATCTCGCAAATATGTCCAGCAACGAAACCATTGTAAATGTGGATGGTGTTGCCGGTAAAACTGTGACTGGCCGCCGTTCTCATTACATCGTGGAGGAAAGGATCATCAATGCTGAACGCATCAATGCCAATTCAGTTTTGAATACAAGACTGAACGATAATATTGATCTCACTTTTGGGGCATCCTTCCAAAAACAGAAAAATAATTATTTCAAAGAAGTGAATGACCTGCTGGGGGGTGAGTTTTATGTTGACCTGAACCAGTTTGCTGAAAGAGATTATCCACTGAACCCTAATGCCAACCAAAATGATCTTAACAAGCCCAATCGCATCCTGGCAGTGGGAGACAGGTTTGGTTATGACTATGACATGCACATCAATAAGATCGCCGGGTGGGGACAGGGTGTTTTCAAATTCAGCAAAGTGGATCTTTTTCTTGCTGCCGAACTTTCCCGTACACAATTCTGGAGAGTGGGCAATGTGAAATCCGGTTTGTTTCCAGAGAATTCTTTTGGGAAATCAACTGTAAACAGCTTCACCAACTATGCCTTTAAAGGAGGGATGACCTATAAATTAGATGGCAGAAATTATTTCTATTTGAACGGCGCTTATATGACAAGGGCCCCATTCTTTGAGAATGTTTATATCGCACCCCGCACCAGGGATTTTCAGCAACCCAACCTGGTGAGCAATAAAATAAAATCAGTGGAAGGCGGTTACATCATGAACGGCCCGAAGCTGAAGATCCGCCTCACTGGCTATTACACACAGCTGGAGGACGATTACAATGTGTTCTCTTTCTATCATGAAGACTTCAACAACTTTGTGAACTACGCCATCAGCAATATTGACCGGCTGAACTTCGGAGGTGAGTTTGGTTTTGAAGCCAAAGTGGCCCCGGGTCTCAGCATCAATGGAGCAGCTGCGGTGGGCAGGTACTACTACAACAGCCGCCAGGAAGCAGTGATCACCCTGGACAACAGTAATTCAAATGTGAGAACAGAAAGTATTTTCAACCAGAACTACCGGGTTCCTTCCACACCGCAGGAAGCGTATAGCCTGGGCTTGAATTACCGCTCACCGAAATTCTGGTATGTCAGCCTTACCGGCAATTCATTTGACCAGATGTGGCTTGACTTTAACCCGATACGCCGCACCCAGCGGGCTGTTGACGGGATAGAACCCGGCACACCCCTTTGGAATTCGATCCTGGCACAAACCAGGTGGGAGCCGCAATACACATTGGATTTCTTTGGTGGTTATTCATGGAAACTGCCAAAAGGATTGGAGATACATCACAAACCCACTTACCTGGTATTTAATCTTGGTGTAAACAATATTCTTGACAACAGGGATATGATCACCGGGGGCTTTGAACAACTTCGTTTCGATTTTGAGAACAGGGATATCAATAAATTTCCTCCGAGAGTGTACTATGGCTATGGCATCAACTTTTTTGCCAGCGCCACACTCCGTTTTTAATAAACAGATTTATGACATTTAATAACAGTAATATGAGACAACTCAATGTACGGCTGAGCAGTTTGATGATAGCACTCTCCGCAGTTTTTGTACTGAACTCCTGTAAGAAGACATTTGAACAGCCGCCAGGGCCTGCAGACCCCGGGCTCACCCCCACTCACACCATTAAACAATTCAGGG
>JANNUI010000499.1:0-13385 GCA_031395125.1 Chitinophagaceae bacterium
ACCAGCATAGTCATTGCTCACCGCCTCAGCACTATCCGTCATGCGGATGAGATCATTGTACTCCAAAAAGGAAAAATTGTGGAGCGGGGTAATCACGAACAGTTGCTGACGCAAAATGGTTTTTACAGGAAATTAGTAGACATGCAGGAAGTTAGATAATAGTTAACAGTGAACAGATAAAAATCTCTTCGATTGGTAATTTAGTTTTCAGGCTCCAGGACAGTTTTATCTTTTATCTATTATCTATTAACTTTTAGTTCTTCAACACTTCTCTCGAAATAACCAATTTCTGTATCTCAGAAGTCCCTTCTCCGATCGTACACAACTTTGCATCCCGGTAATATTTCTCCACAGGAAAATCTTTTGTATAACCGTAACCACCAAAGATCTGCACAGCATCGTTTGCTGTTTTCACCGCAACTTCGCTGGCATAATATTTTGCCATGGCGGCTTCCTTGGTCATGGGCAGTTTTCTTTCTTTCAGATCGCAGGCCTGTAAAGTCAGCAGATCTGCTGCGGCAATCTCGGTGGCCATATCTGCCAGTTTGAAAGAAATGCCCTGGAAACTGGAAATGGGCTGGTCAAACTGGTACCGCTCCTGCGAATATTTCAGGGCCGCTTCATATGCGCCTTTGGCAATGCCGAGCGATAAGGAGGCGATGGATATTCTTCCCCCGTCCAATACTTTCATCGCCTGCTTAAAACCATCCCCCACTTCCCCGAGGCGGTTTGCATCGGGTATGCGGCAATTGTCAAACACCATTTCAGCCGTTTCGCTGGCCCGCATCCCGAGCTTATTCTCCTTTTTTCCGGCACTGAAGCCGGGGGTTCCCTTTTCCACTACAAAGGAGGTGGAGTTGTTTTTCGTTCTTGGCTCCCCTGTACGGCAAATCACTACGGCTAAATCTCCGCTTTTGCCATGGGTGATCCAGTTCTTGGTTCCATTGATCACCCAGTCATTTCCTTCCTTTACTGCCATGCATTTCATATTGCCTGCATCGCTGCCGGTATTTGCTTCAGTAAGTCCCCAGGCGCCGATCCATTCTGCGGTGGCGAGTTTGGGCAACCATTTTTTCTTTTGCTCCTCATTTCCAAATGTGAGCAGGTGGCCGGTGCAAAGTGAATTATGCGCCGCCAGGCTCAGCCCGATGGAGCCGCACACTTTTGCCACTTCTTCGATGATGGTCTTGTATTCAAAATAAGAAAGGCCTGCGCCACCGTATTTCTCCGGCACCAGCACACCCATCATACCGAGCTTTCCCATTTCTTTAAACACCTGCACCGGGAATTCCTGGCTTTCGTCCCACTCCATTACATGCGGTCTGATGTGTTGTTGTGCAAAATCCCTGGCTGTTTGCGCCACCTGCTGTGTAAGCTCTGAAGGTTGAAAATTCATAAATGCACTGCTATTGGTGTTTGTTTTAATTAACTGTGCCACTCCTTTTTCGGGGGTGGCACAGCTTTGGGCCTCCAGGGGATGGCAAGCAATCGTCTGCAATCATTAGAGGCAGGTGCAAGGTAATGGAAAAAGAATTAAACTAACAAGTGTTAGGTCGGGAATTTTTCAACCGGTTATGCGTTTATGTGAACTGCAGGGTGAGGCCGTCAAAAGCGAGGTGGATACCATCCGGAAGTTCAGCTTCTACGGTCGAGTGCTGCCCCAACTGATGAGAAATGTGTGTGAAATAAGCTTGCGGTACCCGAAGTTCCTGCACCATGGTAATGGCTTCTTCAAGATTGAAATGAGAAATATGTTTCTTTTTGCGCAGGGCATTCAGCACCATTGCTTCGCTCCCCCTGATCTTTTCTTTTTCGGATTCAGCAATATGATTTGCATCGGTGATATAGGTAAACTTGCCAAACCGAAAACCCATCACAGGCATTTTCAGGTGCCATACAAGCACTGGTGTAACGGGGATATCCCCGATGATAAAGGATTCCAGCGTAATCGTAACCAGGTTCAGTTCAGGGATGCCCGGGTACTTGGTGTCCGTAAAGGCATAATAGAAATCCCGGCGCACTGCTTCCTCAGTAAGGGAATCAGCATATATATCAATCGGCTTTTGGGCAAAAAAATTATAGGCTCTGATATCATCCAGCCCCGCCAGGTGGTCTTTATGCGGATGGGTGAAGAGCACTCCATCAATATGTTTCACTTTTTGCCGCAGCATCTGGTAGCGGAAGTCGGGACCGGTGTCCACTACAAGGGTTGTTTGGGCCGATTGCACCAGTATGCTGGAACGGAGACGGTTGTCCTTTTTATCGGTGGAAGTACACACTTCACATTCGCAGCCGATCATAGGCACACCGCTGCTGGTGCCGGTGCCAAGGAATGTTATAGTTAGAGGAGGGCAGGTCATGGAGTAAAGTTAATTCCTGCCCGACTGATTCGGTCAGGCGGGGGTTAAATAGTTAATCAGGTATTGGGTGGTCGCCAAATTAACGGGTCAACTAATTAACTAATTCCCATTTTCTTCTGTTTCAAATTTTGAAATGATCTCGGTATAGAGCTTCTTTGACTCTTCCGTAAGCTCTTCTGCATTTATCTCCAGTTGCGGTATCAGGTCGATCAGTGTGTTGATACGGCCTTCGGTCTGCAGGAACTTATTCAGCACCACCACTTTTCTTTCTTCCAATATGCAATAACCGCTTTGAAAAGTGCCCCGTTCATAGCGCAGCACATAACCGGTTTCTTTCGGTATCTCTTCCAGTTTATCGAGAGTCGATTGAGTGTATTTCATACCCCAAGCCCCTAAAAGGGATGTTTAGAGTTTGATAATTGAAACTTTTTTACAGTAGCGAAACTACACTAAGTACTTTTTTTTGCTTTAATACTTTTCCACAATGATCGGGATCTTCGGTCTAGGTTCCCCTTTAGGGGGTCAGGGGGTTTTGCTCTGCATCTTGATCACCGGTACTATCATTTCTTCCAGGCTTACACCCCCATGCTGAAAAGTGTTGCGATAGTAGTTTACATAATGATTGTAATTATTGGGATAGCATAAGAAACCATCTTCCTTGGCAAATATGTAAGAAGAATTAACCGTTGGCACCGGCAGCCCAGCATTCCGCGGGTCGCGGAAAGCAAGCACTTCCCTGGCCTCATAGTTCAGGTTACGGCCGTGTTTATAGCGCAGGTTGGTAGTGGTTTGCTTATCCCCCACCACCTTATAGGGCGTTTTTACCCTTACACTGCCATGGTCAGTGGCCAGTACGATCTTGATATTCTTATCGGCAATTTTCTTCAACGCCTGGTGGAGCGGCGAATGTTCAAACCAGCTTGTCGTGATACTGCGGTAACTCATCTCATCTCCTGCCAGTTCTTTCAGCACTTCCATTTCTGTCCTCGCATGGCTTAGCATATCCACGAAATTGTAAACGATCACATTCAGGTCGTTATTCAGCAGGTTGTGAATGTTATTCACCAGGTCAAGACCCGCCTGGTTATTCACCACTTTGGTATAGGATACTTTCAGATCACCTTTGCCTAATCTTTTAAGCTGCGATCTGAAGAATTCTTCTTCGAACAGGTTCTTTCCACCCTGCTCATCATCGTTTTTCCATTGCGCCGGAAATTGTTTTTCAATTTCAAAAGGCATTAATCCTGAAAAGATAGCATTGCGGCAATATTGGGTGGCGGTGGGCAGTATACTGTAAAAACTGTCTTCCTCCAGTATCCGGAAGCTTTCGGAGAAAATGGGCTGGATGGCCTTCCATTGATCAAACCGGAGGTTATCGATCAGAATAAAGAACAACGGGGTGCCTTTTTCCACATGTGGCAGCACTTTGAACTTAAACAGGGAGTGACTCATCACCGGACCATCAGTGCTTTTGGGCGACACCCAGTTGGTATAGTTCCTTGAGACAAACTTGAAGAATTCGGTATTTGCCTCACTCTTCTGGTTTTGCAAAATTTCCTGCATCTCCGGGCTGTCGCTTTTTTCCATTTCCAGCTCCCAGTACACCAACTTTTTATAAATATCCATCCACTCGTTATAATCCGGGTTACTGTTCAATGCTGTAAAAAGATGGCGGAACTGCTGCTGGTATGCTGTGGTTGTTTTTTCTGCTACCAGTCTCCTGTTATCAATTATTTTTTTCAAACTCAGCCACACCTGGTTGGGGTTTACCGGCTTGATAAGATAATCGCTTATTTGCGAGCCGATGGCTTCATCCATCAGGTTTTCCGTTTCATTCTTGGTGATCAGCACCACAGGCAGGGACTGGTTTACTTCTTTTATCTTGGCCAGTGTTTCCAGCCCGGTGATGCCCGGCATACTCTCGTCAATCAGTACCACATCCACGGGGTTTTCCCTGACATAATCAATCGCATCAAACCCATTGGTAAAGGTCTGCACCTCGTACCCTTTATTTTCCAGGAATAATTTCTGTGATTGAAGGCTTTCAATCTCGTCATCCACCCAAATGATTTTTGCTATGGCCATAATATTGTTACTGGTTACTGGTTTCTTGTTATCGGTTACGGGTTTTCACAAATCAGGAAGGTTGCAACAAGTTAAGTGATGCCAACCAGCAACAAGTAACCAGCAACAAACAGAAGTTTCAAAAATAGCTTTTTAAAGCTGGCCTTTGTACTTTTACTGTCTTGCCTTTAACAAAACAGCAACAATGACCCCAGTCCGCAAGATCATCAACGACCCGGTCTATGGTTTTATTACTATTGATCACCCGTTGATTTTAACTATCATCTCTCACCCCGTTTACCAGCGGCTGCGGAATATTCACCAGATGGCATTTGCCCACCTTGTGTATCCGGGCGCCGTTCATTCAAGACTTCATCATTCACTCGGCGCTTATCATTTGATGTGCATTGCACTCACCGAACTAAAAAGTAAAGGCATTGAAATAACAGCCGCCGAAGAGCTGGGCGCCAAAGTGGCCATCCTGCTGCATGATGCTGGCCATGGCCCTTACTCCCATGCACTGGAAGAAGAACTGATCAAAGATGTGAGTCATGAGACTATTTCTAACCTGCTGATGCAAAAACTGAACGGTGAACTAGGCGGGCAACTGCAGACGGCCATCGATATTTTTACCAATAAACATCCCAAAAAATTTCTGAGCCAGTTGCTGTCCGGGCAACTGGATGTGGACCGGATGGACTACCTGAACCGGGACAGTTTTTTTACCGGTGTGGCAGAAGGAGTGATCGGCTACGACCGCATTCTGAAAATGCTGACGGTAAAGGACGGCAACCTGCTTGTGGAAGAAAAAGGCATCTATTCTATTGAAAAATTTTTAGTGAGCCGCCGTCTTATGTACTGGCAGGTATATCTGCACAAAACAGTTTTATGTGCCGAAAAGATGCTGCAAAAGATCCTGCAACGGGCTGTTGAAGTGCAGGCCAAAGCCCCTTCCCCTTTTCTGAATATCTTCCTGGAGGGCCGGGCAAAGCTGCAGTCAGGTATTGAAAAATGGCTCTTTGAGTTTTGCCAGCTGGACGATCATGACATCATGGGCGCCATCAAATTCTGGCAGATACATGAAGACAAAATATTATCGCTGCTCTGCCGTTCTTTAGTGGAACGAAACTTGCTTAAAGTAAACCTGCAGGCCGGACCTTTTGACAAAAAACTGGTAAATGAGAAACGCAAAGAGGTTTGTGAACAGCTTGGTATCAGCGAGAAAGAGTCCGGGTATTTCGTATTCAGTGGCGAGGCCAGCAATACCACCTACGACCCTGCAGATGAACGCATCAATATCTTATTCAAGGACGGTACGATAAAAGATATATCACAGGTGGATAATGCCCTCATTCAGCACAACCTGAGCGGGGCTGTCAGAAAATATTATATTTGTTACTGGAGGGGTCAGTAGGTCATTAAAGTCAATTGGGTCATATTGTGTGACTGACCTTTGACTTATTTGACCCAATTGACCAATATGACCTTTATGATTTTTCCCGCATCTCAAATAGCGCTTCTTATTGGCGGCAGAGTGGAAGGCGATGCCAATGCCTCCGTTTCTTCATTCGGAAAGATCGAAGAAGCCGGGGAGGGTCAGCTTGCTTTTTTTGCCAATTCCAAATACGAAGAATACTTATACAGCACCGGGGCCAGCATAATAATAGTGAATGAGGATTATGAGCTGAAACAACCCATAAAAGCCACCCTCATCCGTGTTACTGATGCCTATACCGCTTTTGCATCCCTGCTCAGCAAATACCAGGAAATAATGCAACAGCAGCTTTCGGGTGTGCAGCAGCCCAGTTATATTGCAAGTACCGCTTCATACGGGCAAAATGTTTTCATCGGTGCTTTTGCCTACATCGGCGAAAATGTTAAAGTGGGCAACAACACAAAAATCTATCCCAACGCCTATATCGGCGACAATGTGATCATTGGCGACAATACCATCATTCACCCCGGGGTTAAAATTTATCATGGTTGTAAAGTGGGCAATCATGTCATCATCCATGCAGGCACCGTTATTGGCAGCGATGGGTTTGGCTTTGCCCCGCAGACCGATGGCACGCTGAAAAAAGTTCCCCAGATTGGCAATGTAATTATTGAAGACAATGTAGAGATAGGCGCCAATGCCACCATTGACAGGGCCACGATAGGCTCCACCCTGATAAAAAGCGGTGCCAAACTCGACAACCTGATACAGATTGCCCATAATGTAGAAGTTGGCAACTTTACTGCCATTGCAGCCCAGGCAGGTGTAAGCGGCAGTACCAAAATTGGCAACAGTGTGATTATTGGTGGACAGGCGGGTCTTGCCGGTCATATCAATATTGCAGATAATGTAAAGATCAATGGGCAAAGCGGGGTGAATAAATCAGTTAAAACTCCCGGCATTTCTATTACCGGAACAAATGCCTATGAATATACAAAAGCAATGAGAAGTATGGCGATTGCCCGAAACCTTCCTGAAATGGATAGAAGAATCCATGAACTGGAAGCGCTGATAAAACAATTACTGGGAGAGAAAGTAACATAGTTCTGCTGTAATCCTCTTCAAATGAAAATCTGCGGTTTCACCTTCGTTCGCAATGCTGTAAAGTTTGACTACCCTCTTACAGCATCCATTTCGTCCATCCTCCCCATCGTCGATGAGTTTATTGTAAGTGCCGGTAACAGTGATGACGGCACCCTGCAACTGATCGAATCCATCGGCTCACCCAAAATAAAAATATTCCATTCCACCTGGGACGAATCCCTGAAAGAAGGCGGCGGAGTGCTGGCAGTGGAAACAGACAAAGCCCTTGCCCATGTGCCGGCACATTATGATTGGGCCTTTTACCTGCAGGCGGATGAAGTGCTGCATGAAAAAGACCTGGATAAGGTTGTAGCAGCTGCTAAAAAATATAGGGATGACAAAAAAGTGGAGGGTTTGCTTTTTAACTATGTCCATTTCTATGGCACGTATGATTATATCGGGGATTCACGGCGCTGGTACAAAAATGAGATCCGGATGCTGCGTAACAATGGTAATACCTGTTCCTTCAGGGATGCGCAGGGTTTCAGGACAAAGCAGGGCAAAAAACTGGCGGTCAAAAAAATTGACGCAAGCATTTATCATTATGGCTGGGTACGTCATCCCCACAAGCAATTGGAAAAACTGAACAGCTTTTATACCCTCTGGAACGGGCTGGAGTACAAGGCGCCCCCCATTGCCGATGAACAGGAGTTCGACTTCTTTAAAGATGTGGACTCCCTGGCACTTTTCAGGAGCACCCACCCCGCTGTAATGAAAGAAAGGATCGCCCAAAAGAACTGGCAGGTCAATGTTGATGTGAGACGAAAAAGGTTCTCATTCAAAGATCTGTTGCTCTACCGTTTTGAAAAACTGACTGGCATAAGACCTTTCGATTACAAAAATTACCGTCTCCTGTAATCTTGTTATTCTTTGATGGGCTTGCCGGCCTTGTCAATGTACAGCATGTTGGAACCTTTCATTACCCGGGCCGTACTTTCATTAAAAAAATCGGCAAACGTGTAGGCATATTCTATCACCAATTTTCCCTTCTGGTTAATATATCCCCATTGACTTTTGCTGTTAGCAACCGCTGCCAGACCTTCGGAAAAACGACCCGCCAAAGAAAACTCAAAGGGTATCACCACATCAAAATCAAGGTTTATAAAACCATATTTGCCATTCTTTTTTACAGCCGCCATACCATCATGAAAGGATGCCGCATCCTCGTATTTCATCTCTACCATCACTTTTCCGGTGCTATCCAGGTATCCCCACTTATTTTCTTTCCTAACAGCAGCCAGTCCTTCGTTAAAGGCAAAAGCTTCATCATACTCCAGCGGAACGACCAGGGTGCCTTGTTGATTTACATAGCCGAATTTATCGTTTTTACTTACTTTGGCCAGGCCGCAGACACAATCATCTACAAAATCATATTGTTTGGCCCACTGCTGTGCATTCACGGTACCAGCGGTAAAAAGCAGGAAAAATAAATACTTTTTCATACAATAAATTTTAAGGATGAAAGAAAATCTACATCTGTAAATTAAGATACCGTCAGCCCCTGGTTAATGACCTGTGCCAGATTCAGTCATGATTATCAACATCTCCCTGCTTGTGCTTTCTTGTTAGTTGGCTTATCTTTGCCGCATGATTACATCTGCAGAAAATAAGAACTATATTTCGGGTATCATGTCGCCTAATTTCAATCCGGACAAGCAGCATACACTGAAATCCGTCGTCAGTATTGCCGGCACCGGCCTGCATACCGGGGTGATGGCCGACCTGACACTGAAACCCGCAGCCCCCGGCTTTGGTTACCAGTTTCAGCGCATTGATCTGCCCAGCCAGCCCATCATTAAGGCCGATTGTGACCTGGTGACCGATGTAAGCCGCGGCACCACGCTGGAAACCAACGGCGCCAAAGTAAGTACCGTAGAGCATGTACTGGCGGCATTGGTGGGTTTGGGGGTTGATAATTGTTTATTGGAAATTAACGGCCCTGAAATGCCTATCATGGACGGCAGCTCGCAGCCCTTTGTGGAACTGATAGAGGAAGCCGGTGTAGTGGAACAGGATGCCGCCAAAGTATGGTACAGCATTGATGAAAATATTTACTACTACGACGAGGCTAAGAGAGTGGAAATGGTGGCTATGCCGGCCGTGGAATACCAGGTAACTACCCTGATCGATTTTAATTCCCCGGTGCTGGGCACACAACATGCGGGGCTGAAACATATCCGTGACTTCAAAGATGAAATAGCTTCGTGCCGCACTTTTTGTTTTTTGCATGAACTGGAGATGCTGCTGGATAACAACCTGATAAAAGGCGGCGATCTGAACAACGCCATTGTGATCGTCGACAAACCGGTTGACGATAAAGAAATGATCCGGCTGAAAAAGATCTTTAAAAAGGAAAAGATCGAAGTCAAAAGCGAGGGTTACCTTAACAACCTGGAGCTGCGTTTTCCCAATGAACCGGCCCGCCATAAGCTGCTGGATGTGATAGGTGATCTTGCGCTTATTGGCTATCCCATCAAAGGACGCATCATTGCCAACCGCCCCGGGCACAGCACCAATGTGGAGTTTGCCAAAAAGATCAAACAATACATAAAGAAGAATAAGCACACCAAAGGGGTGCCGGTTTACAACCCCAATCAGCCGCCGATCTACGATCAGCAGTTCATTGAGAAAACCCTGCCGCACCGTTTCCCTTTTTCATTGGTGGATAAGATCATTGAACTGAGCGACACCCATATCATCGGCATTAAAAATGTCACCTTCAATGAATGGTTCTTCCAGGGCCATTTCCCCGGCAACCCGGTGATGCCCGGTGTGCTGCAGGTAGAAGCCCTGGCACAATGTGGCGGCATCCTCGCCATCAACCTGAGCGGCGGCGGACAGTTTGACACTTATTTTATCAAGATCGATAACTGCAAGTTCAAGCACATTGTACGGCCTGGTGATACCCTGATCCTTAAAATGGAATTATCCTCCCCAATCCGCCGCGGCATCTGCGAAATGAAGGGTACAGCCTATGTAGGTAATAAGGTCTGCGCGGAAGGTGACCTGGTGGCTCAAATCGTTAAAAGATAGATATACTGTCATCTTGCTGAAATGCCCCTTTTCCGGGGCATTTTCTATTGATAAAATGAGGCCCGTACCGGTATAAAAAAAGACCTCATTTTCCGGGCGGGCAGGGCTTATTTCTGTACATTTGTGAGTTAGAATTTTTCCCGATTTTAAGAGAGGATTTCATTCAAATTATGACCACAGAAGCAAAAGAAAAAGCAGCGGCCATATCAGCCGGTTACAGTGCTGATAGTATCCAGGTTTTAGAAGGTTTGGAAGCAGTGCGGAAGCGCCCCGCCATGTATATCGGCGACATTAGTGTGAGGGGACTGCACCACCTGGTGTATGAAGTGGTGGACAATTCCATAGACGAAGCCCTTGCCGGTTATTGTAAAAACATTTCCGTCAGCATACATGAGGACAATTCCATTTCGGTGGAAGACGATGGCCGGGGTATCCCCACAGGTATGCATGCCAAAGAAAAGCGTTCGGCGCTGGAAGTGGTGATGACGGTGCTGCATGCAGGTGGAAAATTTGACAAAGGCTCTTACAAAGTATCCGGCGGCTTGCATGGCGTCGGTGTAAGCTGTGTGAATGCACTCAGTTCAAACCTGCATGTAACAGTGAACAGGGACGGAAAAACATTTGAACAGGAATATAAGACCGGCATTCCGCAATATGCAGTACGGGAAATTGGCGCAAGTGAAACCACCGGTACCAAAGTTCATTTCTGGCCAGATGCAAGCATCTTTATTGCTACCGTTTATAATAAAGATATTCTCGAAGGCCGCCTGCGGGAATTGTCTTACCTCAACCGGGGTGTCCGCATCATCCTGACCGATCTGCGTGAAAAAGAAGAGAACGGCGAATATTACAATAATGTATTTTACAGCGAAGGGGGTATTGTTGAATTTGTGGAAATGCTGGACCATAGCGCCGGGCGCAATTCACTGATACCAAAAGTGATCTTTGTGGAAGGTAAAGACCCGCATACCAATGTGTCGGTGGAAGTGGCATTAAGTTATAACGACAGCTACAACGAACACATCTATTCATATGTAAACAACATCAACACCATTGAAGGAGGTACCCATGTATCCGGTTTCCGCCGGGCATTGACGAGGGTCTTCAAAAGCTATGGTGATAAGAACGGCCTGTTTGAAAAAGCAAAAGTGGAAATTGAAGGCGATGATTTCAGGGAAGGGCTGAGCTCCATTATCTCCGTAAAAGTGCCCGAACCCCAGTTTGAAGGACAAACTAAAACCAAACTTGGCAATAATGAAGTGATGGGTGTGGTGGATTCCACCGTTTCCAAAGTATTGGAAGCCTACCTCGAAGAAAATCCAAGAGAAGCCAAAAATATCGTTGCCAAAGTGATCCTGGCTGCGCAGGCAAGGGCCGCAGCAAGAAAAGCGAGGGAATTGGTTCAAAGAAAATCTGTTCTTACAGGCGGCGGGCTGCCGGGCAAACTGGCCGATTGTTCTGATCGGGACCCTAAACGTTGCGAACTGTTTTTGGTTGAGGGTGACTCTGCCGGTGGCACTGCCAAACAGGGCCGTGACAGAAGTTTCCAGGCCATTCTTCCATTGAGAGGTAAGATCCTGAATGTGGAGAAAGCGATGGAGCATAAGATTTATGACAATGAAGAGATCCGGAATATGTTCACTGCCTTAGGGGTGAAGATGGGAACACCCGAAGACCCCAAGGCCCTTGATCTCAGTAAGCTCCGTTATCACAAGCTCATCATTATGACCGATGCGGATGTAGATGGTTCACATATTGCAACATTGATCCTCACTTTCATCTACCGCTATATGACCGAGCTGGTGGAGCAGGGCTATGTCTATATCGCACAACCCCCGTTATACCTGGTCAAAAAAGGAAAAGAACAGTCTTATGCCTGGAATGAGGAGCAGCGTAAAGCATGGATTGAAAAACTGGGGGGTGGAAAGGACGAATCAGTAAATGTACAGCGCTACAAAGGTTTGGGTGAGATGAATGCTGACCAGCTTTGGGACACCACCATGAACCCTGGCACCCGGACGCTGAAGCAGGTAACAATTGAAAGCGCTGCTGAAGCCGATCGCATTTTCAGCATGCTGATGGGGGATGAAGTGGCCCCGAGAAGGGCATTTATCGAGAGCCATGCAAAATATGCGAAACTGGATATCTGATTTATAAATATTTCATTTACAAACATTTAATCCCGCATTTGCGGGATTTTTTATCCCCTGTTGGCAAATTTGTACCCTCCAAACGGCCGGGAAGCTGTAATTTCAGACATTACTAACTCAAAAACTATTGACCATGTCTGATGTAAAGATTACAGCCTACAATGTAAAAACGAAAGAAAAAGGGGTAGAGATGTTCGATGCCGTTATCACTAAAACCGCCAAAGGTGCCTACATGGCCCAGGGTAATGACGGAAAAGGAAACAAACTCACCACCCTGATGGGAGAAGAAAAAGCGATGGCCGCCATCAATGCCGGCGTGGCCAAGCAGGGCTGGTAAACCCGCAAACTTAAGTACCTGATTATAGCCCCTTCGCTACGGAAGGGGTTTTTTATTGTTTCACCAACCGGAACGATTGTTTTCTTTCACCTGCCGAAACCTCCAGCAGGTACAGGCCGGGTGCATAGTTTGCAACATGCAGATCAACCGGTATTTTTTGTACAAACCCGGTAGCGGTCTGCTTTATTTCCTTTACCATCCTGCCGGTACCGTCATATACTTTTACTGTCAGCGTTTCTCCGTCATTTTCCTGAAGTACCAGGTTAAACAATCCTGCTGATGGGTTGGGAAATACCTGCCAGGGCACATCGCTGCTGAAGCTGACCGGCCTTACCGGTGACCAGGTGAAGCGGCCATCATTATCAATCATCTTCAGGCGGTAATACCTTACTCCTGTTTTATTATTTTCCAGGTCAGGAAGACTGTACCGTTGCTCACCCGGCGAATTACCCTGGCTTATCAGTTGCCCGATGTTCACAAACCGGCTTTGCTGGTAATCCGTATTGCTTTTGGCTACTTCCACCTCAAAACGGTTCACATCGAATTCCTCTGTGGTTGTCCATTCCAGCAATACATCATTGCTGTTTTGCTTCCGTGCAGTAAATGAAAGCAGCTTCAGCGGAAGCGGCGTAATGCCGTTCAGCCAGCCGTTATTCAGCCAGAACTCGGAGAAATCCTTCACTTTGTATTCCGCATAATATCCCTTATCAAAAGGCACTATCCTTGTTTTCGCACGGGTGATGAACTGGTAAATGCCGGTGATATTATTGGCCAGTGTGCCGTCTTCATTGATATCTGCATCGCTGTATTTTGTAACCCCCAGCTCATACGCCATTGTTGGTTTGCTGCATACACCACAGCCG
>JANNUI010000537.1:0-14304 GCA_031395125.1 Chitinophagaceae bacterium
GGTTGCAGGGTAGTGTCTCAGTTTGCTTATTTTTAACCACGGAGACACTGCGTCACAAAGAAACAGTGAGACAACTCTGTGTAACACTGTGTTCCCGGTGTCTCTGTGGTTTAATACTTATTTTTTAGAATTGAAACCCGATCCTTCGGTAAACTCAGGACTATCGGGTGAGACATTATCGGTGGTCGGTCGGAGCAACCAGCCTAGATAGACTTATTGCGCTTGAACCGGGCAATGACATCCACCACCAATTGATTTTGTAAAATGGCGGGATTAAGCTCCACAAACTTTTTCAGCAATTTGGGCGACTTTTCCATGGCCCTCTCCAATTGAAGAATACCCTCCTTCGTTTTGCCATCAGCAAAGAGTATCGCCGATCTGTAAAAATAAAATAAAGGTTTCCCGCCGGTTACGAGCAATGCTGCATCTGCCTGCACAACAGCCTCTTCATAAAACCCGCCATTAAAGAGGCAGCGGATCAAGGCTTCCCAGCCGGCTGCATTTTTGGGTTTTGTCCTTACTACCGTTGAGAAATACTGGATAGCATCTTTGTACAAACCAAGTTCCACTTTGCATTCGCCTGCCAACAGGTTATATTCCGGTTGCTGGCGGTGAATTTTCATCGCCGTTTCTAATTGTTTCAGGCAAGCCTCCCATTGCCCCTCATTAAAATAAGTGCAGGCAATTTTATAGAACAACTTGCTATCATCCGGCCGCAGGTGTGATGCCTTCCGGTAATAAAACCGTGCCTGCGCAAAATTCTTCAGTTTATCATTGCAAAAACCAATCGCTTCAAAGATCACATCTTCGGGTTTTGCCAGTTCATTCACCCGTTCCAGTGCTTCAATGGCTTCTTTGTATTTCCTGAGCCTGATATAGGCATCCGCCATATTACGGTAAGCATAGTCAAATTTTTCCTCAATGGCGATAGCATATTGGTAGGCATCAATCGATTTTTCATACAGCTTCAGACCCTGGTAGGCGGCCGCCAGGTTAAACCAGGCAAGTTCGTTGTAAGGAAACTCATCAATTATTTGCTGATGAAGCCTGATCCCTTCTTCATTTCTTCCCGTGAAATCTGTCCAGAAACAGATCTTATACAATGCTTCCTCGTTATTCGGGTCATCCTCCAGCACCATTTTCAGGCAGTCAAACACCTTTTCAAAATCCTCATAGTCATCATACACATCTGCCAGTTCAAACAGCAGTTCAATTTTCTCCTCCCCTTCGAATTGCTTCAGTGCTTCTTCCAGCAACTCCACCGCTTTTTCCTGTTTGTCCAATGCCAGGTATGCATCTGTTTTGAGAATGTAGAGGTTGATATCCGTCCCGTCGAAGATCTCCGCTTGTTCGAGAATGGCCAGTGCTTCAGTGTATTTGCGGTTGGCTAAAAGTATATCGGCCCTTTTAATAAGCAATTGGGCAGAATAGGGGTATTGTTCCGAAGCCATTTCTGCGGCTTCCAGGGCTTTTGCCAGGTCTTCTTTTTCCTGGAAATACCCGATTATTTTTTCGAAAGCTTCTTCGTCGATAAATGAGTGTTTGCGGCCATTTTTGAGGTTTTCATATTGCTTAAGCAGTTCCCGTATCTGCTCCCGGTCTTCCCTGTAGGGATTGTTTTCTTTCATCTAACGGACATTTGGTGAGCAATGTCCCGATCCGTCGCTATGCGAAGGATTATCGGGATTTAAAGAGCAGTCAGTCAGCAATCCCGATAGCTATCAGGCCTTTGCCCCCTGAAAATGTACTATTGTACAACAAGTTAAGTGAAAAATGCGGAGGGCAAACCCGGATAGTTTTCCCCAAATGTGCAAAATACCGGGGTTTTAAAGCAACTGCATGTAACAAATCGCCATCTTCTGCGTTAATGAAGTACTAAATTTCTGGATAAACGGTTTGTTTTATAATTACTTTTGTCTTTACTTTTGCTGGTAATGAACCACCTCAAGCTGACTATATTACGCCAACTCATCGGCAGGAAACTGGCCGTGCTGGTTTTACTGGCAGCATCTGCTGCGGGTGCATTTGCCACTTTGGGTGATGGAAAGAAAAAAGCAAGTACCACGCCAAACCGCAGTTTGCTTTCCGGCCGCACAACTTCCGGTGCTGGTTTATTTAATCTGAAGTCTGGTTATACTTACAGGGGCAGCCAGGTTATCAACTCCTCTACCGATAAGAAATATATAAACCTAAACACTGTTGTTTCGCTTCAGAAGGGCAACAACACATATATTCTTCCGCTGAAAAAGAAAGCGATATTAGACAAGGTGAAAATTGACCTGAGCAACCGCCAGTTCAAAAAGAATTAATTTCCCCCTCCCATACTTTCCTCGTATGTCATTACCCGGTAGCCATTTTTAGGCAGGTCAAACTTAGTTTGCGGTACAGGGTTGAAGTTGATCCTGGATACGGTATACGTAACCATCATTTTGCCCATGGTGGCTTCATACTGCATGGCCAGGCCCGGCAGGTTTCTGTTCAGGTATTGAAAATCCTTATTCACCGGCGCCAGGTCTTTGGTAAAATACACGGTAAACGTGGTACCGTCTGTAAGCTTGCCCACCGCCTTCTGGCATTTGTAATCGGCAATTGTTTTATATTCTTCGGAATAAGTGAATGCAACCCCCTCATATTTTTTATTGGATTGCTTCCAGTTGTCAGGCGTCATTTTGATCATATATTTCTGCTCACCATAATCCTTCAGTACTGTAACATCGCCTGTTTTGCCATCAATGATGGTAGCCTGGGTGCCTAATGAACTGATCATCTCAGAACGGCTTGAAGTACCCTTCAGGTAAATTACACTGGTGGCGCCATCCAGCAGGTCAGCTGCCTGTGGGGTTTTGTTGCTGGTGTTGATCACAATATCATAAAAGATAGTGGCCTCCGAAAGCCTTCTTTGAGCAAAAAGGCTGAGTGAAACAAACATCGCCAGTACTACAGGTGCTATCTTTTTCATTTTACTTTTCATTCCACTTAGTAGTATAAAAAGAGTGCCAATTTAACCAAAAAGTTGCAGCCTCACCCCTGCCCTCTCTACAGATAGCCATCGGGATGGAAAGGGAGTGAAAACATGGTGTTTATCAGCCCTCCCCTTTTTTTATTAGGAGTACTTTAACGATACATCACCTGCGGTTCCGCTGTTGTGATTCCTTCGTCTTCTTCTGCTGCTCCTGCACCTGCTCCAGCCGTTCCTGCCACTTCGACTTGGTCTTTGGCTTCTTCCTGTTTACTTCGATCTTCGCCAGAATCTTATTATGGTCTATAATATAATTCTGGATGACGAACTGCAATGCCAGGGTTACCAGGTTCGAAACAGTATAATACCAGGTAAGCCCCGATGGAAGCCTGTTGAAGAAAAATAACAGGAATACCGGGAAGATATACGGCATGTACTTCAGCACCGGGTTGCTCTGGTCTGGTGTCATACTCATACTATACCAGGAGATCAAAAAACTGGTAATACAGGCCATGATATTGAACAAACTCAGGTGACTGCCCAGCAGCGGGATATGAACACCAAATTTGATAGGGTCGTCATAAGCGGCAAGGTCGTTGCTCCAGAGAAACTCAGCTCCCCGCAGCGCCACTTCCGAGTTGAAGAAGCTGAACAAGGCAAAGAATATGGGGATCTGCAGCAAGGCCGGGATACATCCGCCCAGCGGGTTTACACCTGCCTCCCGGAAGAGTTTCATCTGCTCCATGCTCATGGCTTGCCGGTCATTTCCCAATTTTTCTTTCAGCGCAGCTATTTCGGGTTTTAGGGCCTTCATCTTTGCGCCACTCAGGTAGCTCTTATAGGTAAGCGGCGATATGAGCAGGCGGATAATAAGGGTAAGCAATACAATGGCCAGGCCCGGGCTCCTGGTAAGGTCATTAAAGATGTCAAAGATCGGGAGTACGAGAAACTTATTGATGGGCCTTACAAACTGGTAAGGACCCTGGCCAAGGTTAATAAGTTTTTCGAATTTCATGCCATATTTCTTCAGGATATGGTAATCAGAGGGACCATAATACATACTGAAGGGAACTTCGGACGTTGAACCCGCCGGAACCGTCAGCTTCATATTGGCAGTGGAACGGACAACGGTTTTGTCCGTGTCCGGAGGGATCGTCCATTCCATAGCACCGGAACTGAAATTATTTTTAGCAATGAGGATGCCATAAAAAAACCGTTGCCGTATACCTACCCAGTTCACCGATTCATTAAAATCTCTTTTACTTTTTCTTGCGATTGTATGATAATCAAAGCTCCCGTCTTTCACATAACCAACCTGTGTGTTTTCCTTTTCATAAGAAATATCCGACTCCTGCTGTGCCGCCGAGTATTTCCAGGTAAGGTTCATCATGCCTTTTTCAAGCAGCAGGTCTGCCTTGTTCATTTTCACGGTGAAATCGATCAGGTAATCGCCAGGCCTGATGCTGTATTCATGGATGATGGACCTGCCGCTGCTGTCGGGAGATGTGAGGACAAATGAGATCTTTTTTGTTCCATCGGCATTCGTTACAGTATCGCCTGCCATAAAGAACAGATCGCCGGTTTCAGCCGTACGCTGTGAAGCCGCAGTTCCTGTATTAATGGTATAGCTGAGATTATCAAAACTGCTGGCTGCCAGTTTAAGTGGCAGGCTGTCCTGACCTTTAAAGTTTTTCAGCTCCACTTTCTTTATCTGGCCCCCTTTGTTGCTGAAGGTGACCTTCACCAGTTCATTTTGCAGTGAAAAGGTTTTCTCCGTTGTATCAGCAATGCCGGCAAAAGTGCCGGTATTGTTCACTTTAGTGATCGAATCCAGCACCTGGCTCACCGAGTCCTGTTTAGGCTTTTGTAGTTTTGCAATGGAATCAATAACAACTTGCTCTTTTTTTGCTTCTTCGGCCTTTTTTTTCCTGTAAGAAGACTGTTCCTTATTGGTATAAAAGAAATAACCAAAAAACAGCGCAGCAAGGATCACAAAACCGAGAACGGTATTACGGTCTAATTTCATTGGGGGCTAAAAATTTATAATCCCGCCTGCGCCAAGGCTTCGGCGGTCAAAGGGCGCAAAGATAGGGTAATCAGTCCTGAGTCATGAGTCGTTAGTCGTGAGCCCTTTATATAGTCGGTAAGCTGCTTTTGACCTCCGGCTAACGACTAACGACTAATGACTAATGACTAATGACGAAAGACTATCGACCTCTCAGATCATTTCACTCTGCAACAACGGGTTCTTCACTTCAATCTTTTTTTCGGCGAAGGCTTTGGCTGCTTTCACAAAATGAACAAATATGGGTTGGGGGTTCTCGACCGTGCTTTTCAGTTCCGGGTGGTACTGAACACCGATAAAGAAGGTATGGGCCGGCAATTCGATAATCTCCACCAGACCAGTACCGGGGTTCTTCCCACTGGCGGTCATCCCGGCTTTTTCAAAACGGTCCAGATAAATATTGTTGAATTCCCAGCGGTGGCGGTGGCGTTCGCTGATCGTCTCAATGCCGTAGATCTTTGCTGCCAGCGAACCTTCTTTCAGCGTACATGGATATGCCCCCAACCGCATCGTGCCGCCTTTGGCTGTCACTTTTTTCTGTTCTTCCATCAGGTCGATCACCGGTTCTTTGGTATCGGGATCCATTTCGGTGGAATGGGCTTCTTTCAATCCCAGCACATTCCGGGCAAATTCTATTACTGCCATCTGCATACCGAGGCAAATGCCAAAGAATGGCAGGCCGTTTTCCCTCGCATACTTCACAGCTACTATTTTTCCTTCCACACCACGGTGACCGAAACCGGGTGCTACCAGCAATCCGTCCAGGCCGGCCAGTTTTTCAGCCACATTATCGTCGGTGATGAATTCACTGTGCACATTTACGATCTCTACCTTGCACTCATTCATCGCCCCGGCATGAATAAATGATTCGAGGATGGATTTATAAGCATCCTGCAGTTCAATATATTTTCCGATCAAACCGATATTCACTTTTCCTTTCGGGTATTTCAGCTTGTCAAGGAATTCTTTCCATTTGGTAAGTTCCGGTTCTTTGTAATTGGTAATATTCATTTTCTTCAGGCAGATAAGGTCAAGCCCCTCTCTCATCATCGCCACCGGCACCTCATAAATGGTGGGCGCATCAGCCGCTTCGATCACGGCTTCGGTCTTTACATTACAGAAGAGTGCAATTTTTCGCTTGAGTTCCTGTGAAAGTGTTTTCTCCGTTCTGCATACAAGAATATCAGGATGCACCCCTTCCTGGCTCAGCATTTTTACACTGTGCTGGGTGGGTTTTGTTTTCAGTTCCTTGGCGGCTTTCAGGTAAGGGATCAGGGTCAGGTGCACCACTACAGAATCTTCGTCGGGCAGTTCCCACTGCAACTGGCGGACAGCCTCCACAAAGGGAAGGCTTTCAATGTCACCGACCGTTCCGCCAATTTCAGTGATTACCACATCATAGTCCCCGCTTTGCCCGAGTAGTTGCATCCGTCTCTTGATCTCATCGGTGATATGCGGCACCACTTGTACGGTTTTACCGAGATAAGCGCCTTCCCTTTCTTTATTGATAACAGTCTGGTAGATCCGGCCGGTGGTAACGTTATTGGCCTGCGAGGTAAATATGTTCAGGAATCTTTCATAATGGCCAAGGTCAAGGTCGGTTTCGGCTCCGTCTTCCGTTACATAACACTCCCCATGTTCGTATGGGTTCAATGTGCCGGGGTCCACATTGATGTAGGGGTCGAATTTCTGAATGGTGACCCTGAGCCCCCTGGCCTGCAGCAATTTGGCAAGCGAGGCGGCAATGATGCCTTTTCCCAATGAAGAAGTAACACCCCCGGTAACAAAAACGTACTTAGCCATACAAAATGGTTATTTGTTCAAGTTCAAAAGCCTTTAAAAAATCTGATTGTAAACCCAGTCCAAATGACCAGCGGAACTATGTGCCAGAGAATTTCCGGGAGGTCATGCAAAGTTAAGCGATATTTCTGTGATTGAAAAATTATGACCGCCGCTGTGGAAAAAAAGGGAAGTATCTATTTACCGGGATAGATCGGGGAGCCTTTTTACAATGATCCGGCAGCCCCTTGCAGGAACACTGTCCTCTTCCCGGCCCCAGGGGTTCATTTTATTAATTTCCAGTTTAAGGATTTTGATTTAAAAAATAATACTCACTATGAATTTACGCAACAATCAAAAAACCGGTTTGCGCACAGTCCTGACAATCTTTTTATTGCCAGGCACGACCCCATGAAAAATTCAATAGTATTTTTTGGGCAGCAGGAAATTGGTAACATAATCTTTTACACCCTCTTCCAGCGAACAGAATTCATCCCGGTAACCGGCATTCCGCAGTTTGGTCATATCTGCTTCTGTAAAATACTGGTACTTATCCCGGATATCCCCGGGCATATCAATATATTCAATGACCGCTTCCTTACCCATTCCTGCAAAGCTGGCTTTTACCAGGTCTTCAAATGTCCGGGCCTTCCCGGTGCCAAGGTTGTATAAACCAGAGGGGATTGGGGTTTGGCGAGTGGCGACTGGGGTTAGGGTCTCCTTCATCATCCAATACATCACCTTTGCCACATCTTCCACATAGATAAAATCACGGAGTTGTTGTCCGTCTTCGAAATCCGGACGATGGGATCTGAAAAGTTTTACTTTCCCTGCTTTCTGAATTTGATTGAAGCCGTGAAAAACCATACTGGCCATCCTGCCCTTATGATACTCATTGGGGCCATATACATTAAAGAATTTTAATCCTGTCCAAAAAGGGGGAAGCCCCCCCGCCTCCGCCGGTTGGCGGAGGGATCCCGCCTCACGAATGACCCATTTGTCAAACTCATTCTTGGAAACTCCATACGGGTTTAAAGGTTGTAGTTTTTCGACAATATCATGATCATCTTTATAACCCAGTTCACCGCTGCCGTAAGTGGCAGCAGAAGACGCATAGACCAGCGGGATGTTTTTTTCAACACAATAGCTCCAGATATTCTTTGAATACTCCACATTCAGTTTTTCATGAATGGAATAATCAAACTCGGTGGTATCTGTCCTGGCGCCAAGATGGAAGACAAAATCAATGCGGGGGTTTTCCTTTTTCAGCCAGTCAAACAATACTGAGCGTTCAACCTTTCCAGTAAAATGTTTGGAATCAAAATTGAACCATTTATCCTCGTCGCTGAAATCGTCCACGATGATAATATCCTGGTATCCCTGCTTATTCAGAAAACCAAGCAGGTAGCTACCGATAAATCCCGCAGCGCCGGTAAGAAGTATTTTATAATTTTTATCCATAGACCTCTCCCCAACCCCTCTCCGGGGAGAGGGGCTCAGAGTCGTTTATAATTTATATTGAACACAAGGCCGAACCGGCTTCTTCTTTTGATAAATAGTTTTCAATAGCGGTATCGTACTTTTCTTTCCACCAGTCAATGGTTCCCCAAAACTCCCCGTCCACCACTATTGCTCCTGTGGTGACTGTTCCGAGTTTTGCATAGGCTATTTCACATTTCTCCAGGTGTCGCAGGAAATTGGCCACCTGTTTTTCCGCCACCGTCACCAGCACCCTGCTTTGCGCTTCCCCGAACCAGAAGGCGTCTTTTCTCACCGGGCTTCCGTCCCAATAAGCTTCAGCAATGGTTGAAACAGAGAAGCCCAGCTCCCTGCTGAATCCTTTTTCAAAAAGCATGGTCATCAATCCCCCCTCGCTTACATCATGAGCACTTTGAATATCCCCGTTTTCTATTAACCCCATTACCACCTGTTGCAGGTGAAATTCCTTCTCCAGGTCAAAATGCGGGGCCGGAGAGTACTCCACTCCGCATAATTTGGCTACGTATTGTGATGAGTTAATATCATTGACCCATTCACCTATCAAATAGATGTGGTCATTTTCATTTTTGAAATCCAGCGTCATTTTCTTACTAACATCCTCCAGCAAGCCCACCATGCCGATCGTAGGCGTTGGATAAACAGGTCCGTCCGGATTTTGATTATAGAAACTCACATTCCCGCCGGTAACAGGGGTATTAAACTTCCGGCAGGCCTCTCCCATTCCTTTTACTGCATGCACAAACTGGTAATATACTTCAGGATCGTAGGGATTGCCAAAGTTCAGGCAGTTGGTAACTCCCAGTGGTTGTCCGCCGCTGCAAACAATATTTCTTGCGGCCTCGCTTACGGCGATCATAGCCCCTTTGTACGGGTCGGCAAACACATAGCGGCTGTTACAGTCGGTGGTCATGGCAATTCCCTTCTTCGTTCCCTTCACTAACACCACAGCTGCATCAGTTGGGGTATTGGTGGAAGTATTATTCGTTCCCACCATGCTGTCATACTGATGATACACCCAGCGTTTGGATGCGATGGAAGGCAGTTGTATTATTTGTTCAGCTACTGCTTTTAAATCTTCAGGTACAGGGATTTTGTCCGGGTTAAATTTCTTTATCTCAGCAAAATATGCCGGTTCACTGTATCCCCTTTCATATTGCGGGGCGCCGCCGCCGAGCACCAGTTCATGTGCAGGGATGGATGCTTCCAGTTGCCCGTTCATGTAGAAATTCAGCAATCCATCCTCTGTAACTTCCCCTATCACTGAGCAGGGCAGGTCCCATTTTTCAAAAATCTTTTTCACTTCCTGCTCTTTGCCTTTCTGCGCCACAAGCAGCATCCGTTCCTGGCTTTCGCTCAGCAGCAGTTCCCATGTCTTCATGCCCCCATCCCCTGAAGGGGTGTCAGCGCTTCCCTTCCTTACCTGACGGGTCGGTACTTTATCCAGGTCGATCCGCATCCCCACACCACCTTTGGCGCTCATCTCAGCGGTGGAACAGATAATGCCTGCCGCACCCATATCCTGCATGCCCACCACGGCGCCGGTTTGTATCACTTCAAGGCAGGCCTCCAGTAGTTTCTTTTCCTGGAAGGGGTCGCCTACCTGTACCGCGGGCAGATCCTGTGTACTGTCTTCGGTAATATCGGCCGAAGCGAATGAAGCCCCGCCGATCCCATCCTTACCGGTGGCACTGCCGACAAACATCACCGGGTTGCCTTTGCCCAGCGCTGTTGCTGAAACAGTTTCACCTGCTTTTACAATACCCACACTCATGGCATTCACCAGCGGGTTAGTATGATAACATTCTTCAAAATATATTTCGCCTCCAACGGTGGGCACGCCAAAACAATTTCCGTAGTGCCCGATGCCATGCACCACACCTGAAAGCAGGTGCTGTGTTTTATCTTCTTCTATATTCCCGAAGCGGAGTGAATTCAATGCAGCAATGGGCCTGGCCCCCATCGTGAATATATCCCGGTGGATACCACCCACACCCGTGGCAGCACCCTGGAAGGGTTCAATGGCCGATGGGTGATTATGCGATTCAATTTTAAACACTACGCCCAGCCCGCCGCCAATATCCATCAGTCCCGCATTCTCCTCTCCTGCTTTCACCAGCATCCTGCCTCCTTCTCCAGGCAGGGTCTTCAGCCACTTGATGGAATTCTTATAACTGCAGTGCTCACTCCACATTCCTGAAAAAGCACAGAGTTCATTGAAGTTGGGGATGCGACCCAGTTTTTGTTTGATGAGTTCGAATTCTTCTTCAGTTAATCGCAAATGCTGTGCGGTCTTTAGGGATACTTCCATGCCGCAAATCTAAGGAAATCGGGTAGCAGTGGGCAGTTGGCAGTTGGCAGTTGGCAGGAAAAAGTTTTCGTTATAACAGCAGAGTTTATGATTTACCACCTGGTCTGACTTCAGACCTCTGACTTCCGACTTCCGACTTCCGCCTTCAGACTTCAGATAATTATATCTATTTTGCGGGATAAACCTGCTTCCGTTGGAGTACCTGCTTTTTGTTGCCTGGCTTGTCTTCTTTGCCTGGCTGGTTACCAGGGTAAAATTCTTTACCAGCACCGGTCTTACCCGTCCGCAACTGATCATTCTTTTCCTGCTGAAGGTAATGGCGGGCATTTTTTACGGCTGGATCGGCCTTTACTATGGCGGGCTGGCGCAGATGCAGGACACCTGGAGTTTTCATGCGGAGGGCATTAAGGAATACCACCTGCTGTACAACAACCCGCAAGAATATTTAACCAACATCTTCAAAGACCCTTATGGCGGCAGCATCCTGAAATTCTTTGAAAGCAATGATTCCTACTGGAACGACCTGAAAGGAAATATTCTGGTGAAGTTTTTTTCCATACTCAATATTTTCAGCTTCGGTCATTACTATGTGAATGTTATTTTCTTCTCTTTTATCACTTTATTTGGCGCCATGGCCATCTTCAAAGTGATGATCGATATCTTCCCGGGAAAGAAACTCATCATCCTGCTGGCGACCTTTTTAGTTCCTTCTTTTCTCTACTGGACAAGCGGTCTGCACAAAGAAGGCCTGATATTTACCGGCATCAGCCTTATCGTGTACAGTATCTACTTCGGCATCAAAGAGAAGAAATGGGGGTTAAAACGGATCTTGTCGCTCATTGCAGGGCTGCTGCTGCTGCTGGTGCTCCGGAATTTTATCCTCGTCATTATTATACCTGCCATCATTGCCTGGCTGGCCGCCAACCGCTGGCCTAAATACAGTCTTGCTATTTTCAGTACGGTCTATATTTTGTTTGGTATTCTTTTTTTCACGGCCCGCTATGCACATCCGGCGCTTGATTTTCCGCAGACGGTAGTGAACAAACAGAAGGAGTTCATCCAGCTAAAAGGCGGAAACTCCAGCATCCCGATAAAAGAACTGGAGCCGAATGCCATCAGCTTTTTAAAGAACACGCCGCAGGCCATTAACCTGTCCGCCATCCGGCCCTATCCCAGTGATGTCCGGCATATCCTTTCACTGGCCGCCGCTATCGAAATAAATGTGCTGTTATTGCTATTTGCTATTTTTCTGATCTGGCACCGCAACGGGCTGCAGTCGAAAAACCTGGTCTATTTCTGCATCTTCTTTTCGTTCTCCATCCTGCTTGCCATTGGCTTCAGCGTTAATAACCTCGGGGCCATCGTCCGCTACAGGAGTGTTATCATGCCTTTCCTGGTGGTGCCCATGCTTGCCAGCATGGACTGGAGTCGCCTGGGAAGTTTTTTCTCTGGTAATATTAGAAATAAAAATAATATTAATAATACTGCCTGATTCCTTCAATAAATAGTAGTTTTTACGATTCTGATAACATTTTCTCCCCATAAAAAGGCTGAATAGTGGGCTATCAGCAAAAAAAATAGGAAAAAACAGTGGGATGTAATTGCTTTGCTAAAAATTCAACTACATGTCACTACGTTTTACAGCCATCAACCATTTGCTTACCAATAGCGACACAAAAGTGGCGGGTTCTTCCAAGATCACAGCAATTTTCGGCAGCAACGTTTTTACATTAAAAACCGCCCGTGAGTTTTTAAGCGATGAAGCCTATAAAAGCCTGCAGGCCTCCATTAAAGCCAGCCAGAAAATAGACAGGGAGATGGCCAACCAGATAGCCAACGGTATCCGGGCATGGGCCGAAAGTAAAGGTGTTACCCACTTTACTCACTGGTTTCAGCCCCTTACCGGTTCCACTGCCGAAAAACATGATTCTTTCTTTACGCTGAAAAGTGATGGCACAGCTATCGAACAATTTGAAGGCGACGCATTGGTGCAGCAGGAGCCTGATGCTTCTTCCTTTCCCAGCGGAGGTTTGAGGGCGACTTTTGAAGCAAGGGGCTATACTGCATGGGATCCTTCTTCACCTCCTTTCATCATGGACATCGGCCAGGGAAAAACATTGTGCATCCCTACCATCTTTGTCTCCTACACCGGTGAGTCGCTTGATTATAAAGCGCCTTTATTAAAGGCATTGGATGCGCTGAACAAAGCAGCCGTGGAAGTATGCAACTACTTTGATAAAAATGTAACAAGGGTAAGCCCCACTCTCGGATGGGAGCAGGAATATTTTGTAGTGGATGAAGCATTGTTCAATGCAAGACCTGACCTGGTGATGACCGGCCGTACGGTTTACGGGCATTCATCGGCCAAAAACCAGCAATTAGAAGACCATTACTTCGGTTCCATTCCTGAAAGGGTATATGCTTATATGAGGGATTATGAAACGGAAGCATACAAGCTCGGCATTCCCCTGAGAACAAGACATAATGAAGTGGCGCCGGCACAGTTTGAGTGTGCTCCCATTTTTGAAGAAGTGAGTGTGGCGGTTGACCACAACTCACTGCTGATGGATGTAATGGAAAGGGTGGCCCGCCGCCACAACCTGCGGGTGCTGTTGCATGAAAAACCTTTTGCCGGCATCAACGGAAGCGGTAAGCATAATAACTGGAGCATGGCGACGGACACCGGTGTAAATCTTTTAGCGCCGGGCAAAACACCCAAGACCAACCTGATGTTCCTTACTTTCTTTGTGAACACCATCAAAGCTGTACATGACTATGCGGATGTAATGAGGGCTTCCATTGCCTCTGCCCAGAACGACCACCGCCTTGGCGCCAACGAAGCGCCGCCCGCCATCATTTCAGTTTTTATCGGCGAATACCTGACCAAAGTGCTGAATGAAATAAAAGAAAGGGTGAAAGAGAAAATGGATGAGACCGATGAAAGCATGCTGAAGATCGACATCCATAAAAGCATTCCTGAACTGCTGATGGACAATACCGACCGTAACCGTACTTCACCATTTGCATTTACCGGTAACAAATTTGAGTTCCGGGCCGTGGGCTCTTCTGCCAACTGCGCCAATGCAATGATCACACTGAACAGCATCATGGCGCAAACACTGAAGCAGTTTAAAAAAGATGTAGATACACTGATAGAAAAAGGTGAGAAGAAAGAGATAGCCATCATGCATACCATCCGTGAATACATTGTGAACAGCGAAAAAGTGTTGTTTGAAGGCGATGGTTACAGCGACACATGGGCAAGGGAAGCAGAAAAAAGAGGTTTGCCGAATGTGAAGACAACACCGCTTGCATTGGATGCTATGGTGACAGAGAAAGCAAAAAAACTTTTTGAGAGCAATAATGTGTATACCCATGAAGAACTGGAAGCAAGGCATGAGATAGAACTGGAAAAGTACATCAAGAAAGTGCAGATCGAAAGCCGCATCATGGGTGAGCTGGCCACCAGCCATATCTTACCGGCTGCTATCCGCTACCAGAACCTGCTGGCCAATAATATCCGCGGATTGAAAGAAGCAGGGCTGAAAGAATCTGCCTGGTCTAACCAAAAACAGATCCTGGAAAAAATAGCTGAGCATATCAACAAGACCAGCGAACTGGTGGAGAAAATGATCGGGGCCCGCAAGCTCTGCAACAATATGGACAACACCCGGACCAAAGCCATCGCTTACC
>JANNUI010000549.1:0-1795 GCA_031395125.1 Chitinophagaceae bacterium
CCGTCTCCCGGGTTGTCGCTGTGGAAACCTTAGTGTGACCAGCGGGCTGGCAGATGCTTGAGGCCGCGCAGCACGAACGTCGGACGCCACTCGGGGTTGTCCGCATCGTCCAGCGCGAGGTCGGGCAATCGCCGCAGCAGCGTCGCAATCGCAACTTCGGCTTCGATGCGCGCCAGCTGCGCCCCCAGGCAGAAATGAATCCCGCCGCCGAAAGAGTGCGGCCGGATGTTCGCTCGCGTGATGTCGAGACGATCCGGATGATCGGGATAGGCGGCCGGATCGCGGTTGGCGGAGCCGAGCAGGCACAGGACCGATTCGCCCTTCTTGATGGTCTTGCCGCCGATATCGATATCCTCGAGCGAGACGCGGCCTGTCAGTTGCACTGAAGAGTCGTAGCGCAGGAATTCTTCCACCGCGTTGGTCATGAGCTCGGGCCTGGCCTTGAGCAGCGCCAGCTGCTCCGGGTTGCGGTGCAGCGCGAGAATACCGTTGCCGATCAGGTTGACGGTGGTCTCATGCCCGGCGCCGAACAGCAAAATGATGTTGGCAGTGAGCTCTTCGTTGGAAAGCTTGCTGCCGTCCTGCTCGGCGTGCACCAGCTGCGTGGTCAGATCGTCACCCGGTTCGCGCCGGCGCAGGTCGAAAAGCCGCTGAAAATACGCGCTCGAAGCCAGATGCGATTCATTCGCCGCGTCAATTTCGGCCCGCGTCAGCGGCACCGGATCGAGCAGCCTGCCGCCGGTCCTTTCGCGCACAAAGAAAATTTCCCGGTCTTCCTTCGGGATGCCGAGCATGTCGCAGATCACGATCACCGGCAGGCGAAACGCGAATTCCTCGATCAGGTCCATGTGGCCGCGGCCGGCGACACGAGCGAGCGAGTCATCGACGATCTGCTGGATGCGCGGGCGCATGTCCTCGACGCGCCGCGCGGTGAAGGCCTTGACCACCAGGCCGCGCAGCCGCCCGTGGTCCGGCGGGTCCTGCTGCAGCATCCAGTGCTGCATGCTGCGGAAAACCGCCTCCTCCATGATGCCGGGGCCGTAGCGCTTGGTGGTGCGCGCGACATAGTCCTTGCCAAAGCGCTTGTCGCGCAGGATCGCGCCGACCTCCGCATGGCGGCTGGCCAGGAAGGCGCCGAACGGGGTCAGCTGGATCGGCTCGGCCGCCCGCAACCGCTCGTAAGCGGGGTACGGATCGCGGATGAAATCCGGCGACAGCGGATTGAAGAGCGGCGCAGCGGCGGGAGCAGCCAAGGGTCGATTCATTGCGGTCTCGTATTCGCAGGCATGGGAGCGCTTGAGTCTATCAACGGATGGTGGCAGGCGACGAACTGTCCGCCACGGACCGGGCGCAACTCAGGTTTTTCTTCTGCGCAGAGCGCATCGGCGCGCGGGCAGCGCGTGCGAAACCGGCAACCCGTGGGCGGCGCGATCGGCGAAGGCGGTTCGCCGACCGGCACATTCAGCGCCGGCCGCACCGCCGGATCGGGCACCGGAATCGCATCCAGCAGCAGCCGCGTGTAGGGATGCGCCGGCTGCGCGAACAGTTGCCCGGTCGGTGCGATTTCGCACAGGCGGCCGAGGTACATCACCGCGATCCGGTCGCTCACCGCCTTCACCACCGCGAGATCGTGGGCGATGAAGAGCAGCGTCAGCCCATAGCGGCCCTTCATGTCTTCGAGCAGGTTGAGGATCTGGGCGCGGATCGAGACGTCCAGTGCCGACACCGGCTCGTCGCAGATCACCAGTTGCGGCTCGAGCACGAGCGCGCGCGCGATGCAGATGCGCTGGCACTG
>JANNUI010000555.1:0-2480 GCA_031395125.1 Chitinophagaceae bacterium
GCCAAAAGTAGTTTCTACTGCTTTGGAGGCTGATTTGTAGCCTTTGCTGGTGATGGGTGTCATATATGGCTCTCCACCATGATGCAACTCTGCTTTTACTTCAACAGATTTTGGAGCTATAGATTTAAAATAGTTTAATAGTTTCTCCGTGATCGCATCGGAAGATTGAGTGGGTACTAATCTGGCGGAGATCTTAGCAGAAGCTTTGGAAGGAAGAACTGTTTTGGCTCCTTCGCCGGTATAGCCACCCCAGATGCCATTTATTTCCAATGTAGGACGAATGCCGGTTCTTTCATACGTGGTATAACCTTTCTCTCCCCACAATTCCTTTACACCCAGTTCATCTTTATATTCATTTTCATCATAAGGAGCAGCATTTAATAGTTCTCTTTCTTCTTTGCTTGCCACTATCACTTCATCATAAAACCCGGGAATGGTGATATGGTTATTTTCATCATGGCAGCTGGCTATCATCCTGGCAAGAATGGTGATGGGGTTTGCAACGGCGCCGCCATAAGTGCCGCTGTGCAGGTCACGGTTGGCTGCAGTTACTTCCACTTCTATATAACTAAGGCCGCGGACGCCTGTATCCAGCGAAGGGTTTTCCATGCTCAGCATGGAGCTGTCGCTTATCAGGATCACATTGGCTTTCAGTAATGCCTTATTGGCCGCCACAAATTTTCCCAAATTGGGAGAACCTACTTCTTCTTCCCCCTCGATCAGAAATTTGATGTTGGTGGTCATGCTATTGGTCTTCGTCAGAATTTCCAGGGCCTTTACATGCATGTAGAACTGCCCTTTGTCATCCGCAGAACCTCTTGCAAAAATCTTTCCATCAACTATTGTTGGTTCAAAAGGAGGGTTTGTCCAGAGTTCTAATGGTTCCGGTGGCTGTACATCATAGTGGCCATATACCAGCACGGTAGGTTTGGAGGGGTCAATGATCTTTTCTCCGTACACAGCCGGGTGCCCGTCTGTGGGCATCACTTCGGCTGTAGAGCAACCGGCTTCCAGCAAACTTTTCTTAACTGCTTCGGCACATTTCAGCATATCAGCTTTATGTTCGCTTTTAGCGCTTACAGACGGAATGCGGAGCAGGTCCAGCATTTCATTCAGAAAACGATCTTTATTCTTTTCCTGGTATTCTTTCCAGACTTGTGACATAGTAATTGATTTTAGGGACAACAAAGTTAAGGAGACGGGCTTTATCCATTGTTATCTGATTTGGGCTTGCTGACGACTGCTTTTGTCACCAGTTTGCTGCCAAACCTTTCTTTAATATTATCCACTGCTTTATAAAGATTGAGCTTCTCCATATTGTTTTCAAAAAGGCTCATCTGCATGGTAATCGGTATCAAATGGCTGAAACGGACACCCAGTAAGCGGACAGGACGGTCTTTCTGGTACGTTTTACTGAACAGGTCTTTTACTTTGGCGATCAGCACATCATCAAGGGCAGTATAATCAACTGTTTCCTGCCGCGAGGTGGTTTCAAAGTCGGAGTAGCGGATCTTTACCGTTACACAGCCAGTCATTTTTTCATCTTCCCGTAACCCGAAGCAGGTTTTTTCGGTAAGCCTTACCAGTTCTCTATGCAGGAAGTCAATATCGGTGTAATCTGTGTCAAACGTATTTTCATGGCTCATACTCTTTTGTTCCCAGTCGGTAGCAATTTCAGTACTGCCGCGGCCATGGGCTTTATGCCAGAGGGCCCCGCCCCATTTACCGGCAATTTTTTCTAAGTGCTCAACCGGAGTTTTGGCAATGTCTTCAATGGTATAAATGCCAAAACTCTTCAGGTGCTGTTCGGTTTGTTTGCCTACACCGTTTATTTTTTCGATGCCAAGCGGCCAGAGAAATTCAATTTCTTTTCCATGCGGTATTTCCAGGAAACCGTTGGGCTTGGCTTCATTGGTGGCCATTTTGCTGATAAATCTTGCAGAAGACAAGCCGCAGGAAATTGGTAAACCAGTTTCATCAATGATATGCTGCCGGAGTTCCCTTGCATATTTGCTCACCCCAAAGAATTTGTCCATACCCGTCAGGTCAATATAGAATTCATCGATACTTGCTTTTTCAAACAAGGGAACTTTATTCGAGATTATTTCTGTCACCCACCTGGAGTATTTGCTGTAATCGCTACGGCTTGCATTAGTAACAATTAAACCCGGGCAAAGCTGCAGGGCTTTTTTCATGGGCATGGCAGAATGGATGCCGTATTTTCTTGCTTCATAACTGCAGGCCGCCACCACACCTCTTTCGTAACCACCTACCACCACCGGTTTTCCCTTTAAGGAGGGGTCGTTTTTTATTTCTACCGAAACAAAAAAAGAGTCGAGATCGAAGTGGGCAATATGGTGAAGATGTTCTGCCACGAATCACACTAATAACACGAAGTAAAAAAAATTAAAGATAAATATCCAGCAAACCTTCCGGCAATTCCACCCAAACTTCCTTTTTCTTATGATTCACTTTTTGTA
>JANNUI010000556.1:0-3677 GCA_031395125.1 Chitinophagaceae bacterium
CATACTAAATAAATTAGTGTATGGCAATAGCTAATAAAAACATCAAAAACCTGCGTAAGCTGCGTGGCTGGACACAAGAAGAGTTTGCACAAAAACTACGTATTAAGCGTTCCCTGGTAGGAGCATACGAGGAGGAAAGGGCGGAACCGCGTATTGATGTGCTGGAAGTGGTGTGTGATATATTCAAACTTACTCTGGATGAAATACTCCGGAAGGACCTGAGTGATAATAAAAGCAACTACCTGGCGAAACGCCGGGCCATGAAACTGGCTGCAGGAAGACCGGATATCCCTTTTGTACCGGTGAAAGCCGCTGCTGGTTATATGGCGGGCTATGCCGATCCTGAATTTGTGGATGAACTGAACACCTTTACCCTTCCAATGCTTACGGGTGGTAACTACAGGGCTTTTGAGATCATTGGTGATTCCATGCTGCCTACCCCGAGTGGTTCAGTGATTGTCGGCGAGAAAATCGGAGACCTTGAAGAAATTAAAAACAATGCTGCCTGTATCGTCATCTCCCGCAACGAAGGCATCGTTTACAAAAGGGTGCAGAAAAATGGAAGACAAAAGAATAAACTGACACTGGTAAGCGACAATCCCACTTACCATCCCTATACCATTAATACCGAGGAAGTGCTGGAAATGTGGCAGGCGCAAGTTGTAATTGCAAGGGCAAATACCCAAAATCGCTGGGATATGGCACAATTATCCAATGTGGTAAACGACCTGCAGGAGCAGGTTAACTCGCTGAAAAAGAGGATGAATTAAGATAGCAGCGCTAAATTTTTAACCTGTGTTTTTTTGCGGCAGGCTTCCGGCCTTGGTGCATGTCTTTTATATTTGCTGATTGCACCGAAACATGACGCTGAGTAGAATCATCTGTTTACCCTTACTGCTGGTTTGTAGTACAATATTTTCCCAGGAAAAAATATTACAGGCTATAAAATCTGACCTGGCGCCCAAGATCGATGGCAGTCTCGGTGATGCTGCATGGACCGGCGCCCCGGAAGCTGTTGGGTTTATTCAATATTATCCTTCTGCTGGCCAGGCTGCTTCACAGCAAACCCATGTCAAAGTTATTTATGATAACTCCGCCATTTATATAGCTGCTTACCTGTATGATGATCCTGCACTGATACGTAAACAACTTACGGCAAGGGACGAGGAAATGCAAAAAGATGTGGACTACTTCTCTGTTTTTTTTGATACCTATAATGATAACCAGAACGGGTTCCAGTTTGTGGTCACTTCGGCCAATGTGCAGTCAGATGCCCGCCTGGGCCCGAACCTGGGAAATGGCGGCAGTGGTTTCGGCGAATTTGGAGACAAGACCTGGGATGCCGTTTGGGAAAGTAAAGTGCAGCTGCAAAAAGATGGCTGGACCGTGGAGATACGGATACCTTATATTTCTCTTCGCTTTGCCCATAAGGATCTGCAGGACTGGGGTATTCAGTTTCTACGTCTCATTCGCCGCACCAATGAGACCTGCTACTGGAGCCCGATGGATCCGGGTGTAAATGGCCATGTAAACCAGTTCGGTTCTTACACCGGCCTGAAGAACCTGCAGCCCCCGTTACGGTTGAATTTTGCTCCCTATGTATCCACCGGTTTCCGCAGTTCACCTGATCTGGGCTCCGGCTTTACCAATACCTGGCTGGCCAGCGGCGGCATGGATGTGAAATACGGGGTGAATGAAAGTTTTACGCTTGATGCTACACTGATCCCCGACTTCGGCCAGGTGATCTCCGATAATGTGATCAACAACCTTTCGCCTTTTGAAGTGAAGTTCCCCGAAAACAGGCAGTTCTTTACTGAAGGCACTGAAATATTTACTAAAGCCGGGCTTTTTTATTCCCGGCGGGTGGGGGCCATTCCCTCCGGCTACAATGCAATAAGGAATTTCGGGATCATTTATCCTGAATGGGATATCATCAGGAACCCTACTGTTACACAGCTGATCAATGCCTCGAAATTTTCCGGAAGAACAAAAAAGAAACTGGGTATCGGCATCTTCAATGCTGTTACTTCGCCGATGAATGCAAAAATGCATAATACCATTTCGGGGAAGGATTCAACAGTGCAAACGGAACCGCTGGTCAATTATAACATACTGGTGCTCGACCAGGCCCTGAAGGGGCGGTCTTCTGTAACGTTCACCAATACCAATGTGATGAGGGATGGTGCAGCAACAGATGCAAATGTGTCAGCACTTGATTTCAGTTTTTTTGACAAGAATAATATTTTTAATGTCAAGGGTACGGCCCGTTACAGCAAAATATTTTCATCAGCCCCGTACGACGGCTTTAATACAACCCTGCGCCTGGCCAAAGTGAGTGGTAACTGGCAATACTCCGTCCTCGGTAATATTGAATCGGCCCGGTATGATCCCCGTGACCTGGGTTTTTTACCATCTCCCAATGAGGTTTCGGTCAATTCAACATTCGGGTATTATCATTTTAAACCCACCCCGAACCTGCTGCAGTATAATTACAGGCTGAATGTTTATTATTCCCGCATGTATAATCCCGGCGCCTATAACAGGTCTTTTGCAAGGGCAACCGGTTTCTGGATCTTCAGGAATTTCTGGGATGTAACGCTGACAACCGGTTTTTTCCCGGCCGATCATGATTATTTTGTACTGGGTGACCCATTGACCTATCGCCGGTTTTTAAAACGTCCTTCTTATGGTTATATGGAGAGCAGCGGAAGCACCGACAGCCGGAAAAAATTGTACGTGAGGTATTCATTCCTGTTTGCCAATTTCTTCAACTCGGCCCCCAACAAGGATTATCATGCAATGGAAGGGGGCTTCCGGTACCGGTTCAGTAACCGGCTCACCCTTGATTTTTCCCACCGGCACGAAGGCGAATCGGATTACATCATCTATGCCGGCAGGGAAATCAATAATGAACCGATCGTTGCATTTGTTGATTTTACTGATATCACATCCATACTATCCGGTATCTACAATTTTACTCCCCGCATCAACTTAACGCTCCGCACCCGGCATTATCTCAGCCGGGTAAAGTTTAACCGTTTTGCCAATGTGGATGTAAAAGGCAATACGGTCAGCCGGATCGGCAGTACCAGCTTTGCCAATGTGAATGTATTTAACCTCGATGCTTTTCTGACCTGGGATTTCCGCCTGGGCAGCCGTCTTGTTGCCGGATATAAAAACTGGCTCGGCAATGATGAAGTGGTTAAGGTGACCGGCAAGAATAATTATATGCGAAACCTCGGCGGCATCTTTGACCTGCGCCACGGAAATGAATTTACTGTCCGCTTTATTTATTTCCTCGATTACAACCAGCTCCGCCGCAAACGTTAGCCTATCTTAATTATCTCAGCCGGGGTAATGATATATACCGTTTCACCTTTTGCAGGGTTTACTTTGTACATGCCGGTAAAGCGGCTGAATGCAGGGAGGATACAATGCTCACTGGCAAAGTAAAAACAGGGGAATTTCAATGACTGGCGGCCCTGACCCTTCATCAGGTAAGCAGGATGAAGATGACCCGTAAAAGTGTAGGCTACATCCGGGAGTTCTTTCGGTTGTTTTCCTTTATTCTCATGCCTGAAGAGAAAACGGTTCACCAGCAGCTCCCATTCATGCAGCTCCACATTGGCTTCTTTGTACCAGGTGTCTGTCAGTATATCATGGTTGCCCTTCACCAG
>JANNUI010000567.1:0-1661 GCA_031395125.1 Chitinophagaceae bacterium
GCGCTGGGCGGCACGCTGTTCCCCGTGTTCTCCGAGCTCATGCTGAACATCACTGGTACCACCGAGCCGAGTTCGTGCAACGGGTTCGGCAAGAACTGCAAGACGGTGTGCCGGTACGTTGTGCGCATGGCTCAGTCGCCCCAGTCGTCGGTCGCGACGCGTCGGATGAACGTGATCGGGATAGGTGCTGGCGCGGCGTCTTTCGTGACGGCGGAGGCAGCGGAGGCAATCGCTGACACGGATGTCTTCGTGGTGATCGACAAGGGCTCTGAGAAGGCTGACCTCGTCGGCGTTCGGCGCGAGCTCCTTGACCGATTTGCGCGCAGCTCTACCAGTTCAGAGACTTTTCGTGTGGTTGTGATCGAGGACGGGCAGCGGGATGATCGCCTGCCGTATGGCGAGGCCGTCGCTCGATGGCATGCGGGCCGTGTTGCCGAGTTCGAGCGTGTTCTGGTCGACGATGTCGCTGATGGCGAGGTTGTGGGGATCCTGGTCTGGGGAGATCCGTCGCTGTACGACAGCACGCTTCGGATCATCGATCAGGTCAACGATCGCGGTCGCGTGCGGGTGGAGCACACGGTGCTGCCAGGGATCAGCAGTGTCCAGGTGTTGACGGCGCGTCATCGGATCCCGCTGAATCGGATCGGCGGGTCGGTGTTGATCACGACGGGGCGTCGGTTGCGTGATGGGTTGCCGCATGGTGTCGATGACGTGGTGGTGATGCTGGATGCCGAGACGAGCTTCACGACGTTGATCAGTCATGGCTTCGAGATCTTTTGGGGTGCTTACCTGGGGAGCCCGGACGAGTTGCTGATCTCGGGGCCGTTGGATGACGTGGCCGATGAGATCGTGCGCGTGCGTGCCGAGGCCCGGGTGGCCAAGGGGTGGATCTTCGACACCTACTTGCTGCGTCGTCTCAGCAGCTGACGAATGGCTGGAGGTGTCAGAAGGAGCATGGCGGTCATCACTGTCGCTGTTCGTCGGAGGTTGATGGCTGCGGTGATCGTGTTCACGGTGGGTGGCGGGCCGTCGCCGAGGGTGCCGCGGTCCTCGATCTCGTCGTCGTAGTGGTTGATGCCGCCGAGCTGCACGCCGAGCGAAGCGGCGAAGGCAGCTTCGACGACGCCACCGTTGGGTGACGGGTGGTGGGGCGCGTCGCGGCGGATCACGTCGAGGATCGTCCGAGCACGGGCCGGGGTGACGAGCGTTACGGCGAGTGCTGTGAGTCGCGAAGGGATGTAGTTCACGACGTCGTCGAGCCGGGCGCTCGCCCAGCCGAAGTGTTCGTAGCGTTCGTCGTGGTGGCCGACCATCGCGTCGAGGGTGTTGACGGCCCGGTGGGCGAGCACGGCGGGGGCGCCACCGATGGCCGCCCAGAACAGCGACGCGGTGACGGCGTCGACGCAGTTCTCGGCAACGGATTCGATGACGGCGCGGCTGATCTCGTGCTCGTCGAGGTGGTCGGTGTTGCGCCCGACGAGCGAGCGGACGCGCTCTCGAGCAGCAGGGAGGTCGCCGGCATTCAGCAGTGTTGCCATCGTGTTGGCTTCGTCGTCCAGCATTTTGCCGGCGGCGCTGACGCATGTGGCCACCACGGTGGCGAGCGTTGGCCCGAGCGTTCGGCGGAGAACGATGCCGACGGAGATGCCGAGTCCTACGCC